>CAJACJ010000269.1 GCA_903938205.1 uncultured bacterium | reverse complement strand
GTGGTTCCAGGCACACAGGATTTTTCAGCATCTCCGTTGGTAACACAGTTCATGCCTTCTGGCCAAAATCCGTTAGCAAAAGTGGCGTGCCCGTCATTGAAGCAAACCCAGCCTTCCCACTGATTCACGGCGCCGTGAATCTTCAGGGTGTTTGAGTTGGTGTAGGACAAAGAATCTGACTCCGCGCCAGTCATCAACCCATCCTTTACGCCGCGATTTCCAGTGATTGGAAATTTACTTCCACCAGTCGCTCCAACTTTCCATTGCGTATCGCGACGATTAGAAACCTTGGATGTCGCTAAGCGTGGAGTCAATGGCATTGTGGCGTAACTTGTGGCGGAAATTTTAGTCAGGTCGGTGTTGAAATTACGAGTTCCTGTTACGCCCGAATTTCCAGAAGTTCCATTGGCTAAATCGCCGTCCCAGTAAATATCCTGAGCAGGCTTGTACTTGGTGAAGTCAAAGTTTGAACACACCGCGATATTGCTGGAAGACTCTGAAGGGCTAATCAGAATTGCAGGCCCAATAAATTGCTGAGCAATGCACGCCGCGAACAAATTGGCGTGACTGTTCTTCAGTTCATCTTCATCGCCGCGTCCTGGAAGCGAGCCAATGCGATTGATTTCGCCAGGAAGTGGAAAGATGCCACGCGGACTGTCTGTTCCTTTGGTGAACCACGCAGTGTGGACCTGTTTAATTTGAGTGGCATCCTTGACTTGTCGGGCCGTGTTTCTGGCTTTGGCAAGCGCGGGCAAAAGAAGTCCGAGCAACAGCGCGATAATCGCCATAACGACGAGTAATTCAATCAGGGTGAATCCATTTTTATTTTTCATAGTAGGTTTCTCGAATAGGGGTTTTGAAAATTTTTGAAAAGATGGTGTGTGTGTACGCATTGAAAATCACCGATCCATTGGATCGAATAAAGGCAAGCCAATGAGGGCAGCGTCGCCGTCAATTTTGGCAGAGAACATTCCAATCCAGGCGTCGCCAGCCGAGTAAGGCATAATGGTTGTTCCATTTTGACCGCCATATTTGTTGCACTTGGTTGATGTTTTTGCCGTGGCTGAACTTGGAAAATCCGCATCGAAAATATTGTCGCGCGTTGGATTATTGCCGCCGCACTCATAGGTCACGCCTTCTGGATAGAAGCTGAGAACGCGCTCCATGTGATTGTCGGCGAAACACAAGTTTCCGTTCCATTCCTGCTTTGGCCCGATCAATTGCGTTGCATAGTTGTTGTTGTAATTTAACGCGGCTGCCTCGTCCTTCTTATTTTGAATCACTGGATCAAGTCCGCGTGTTCCCATTAAAGGCTTGGTTGAATCGGCAGTGTTCTTCCACTGTGTGTCGCGGCGAATTCCCCACAACGCATTGTGGACATAGGAGGTGTTGCAATACTGTGGAACGGGTGTCGAGCCAAGGGCAAAATCTGTTTTGGCCATGGACGTAGTTGTATTCATTTGATTCTGCGTGATGCTGACTTTGTCGCCAAAGGCATAATCCCAATATTGATCTCTCGCAGGTTGATATTTAGTCATGTCGTAGGCTGGAGTTCCAGACTTGCCCATTTCCACAACAACCGGATTGGTTTCGGTTGGACCAGACACGAGATCTGGGTTGAAGAATTCCTTGGCGATCATGAGCGAATAGAGGCAGCGAGTATTGTTCGCCTGCGTGGCTTCTTCACCCACGCCTTGGGTTGTACCTTTGCGATCCACAATTCCTGGAATAGGCAAAGAACCCTTTTTGTCGGAGTTCGCAAAAATCAGCATTCCAGAATGGACCTGCTTAATTTGCGCCATGTCCTTGGTTTCCTTCGCATTTTGCTGAGCCTTTGAAAGGGCGGGCAACAGAAGACCAATCAGAAGCGCAATGATTGAAATAACGACTAAGAGTTCGATAAGGGTGAAACCGCGATTTTTACGCATGGGGTGAATCTCCAAAGGGGGTGTCCAAATCCAAATGCAATGAGCCAGTGGGCTGAAACCTTGAAGGGCGGCCTACGTTGGCAACCTTTCATTGAAAATCTCAAACAAGTGCCATTTCAAAACCATTTCAATTGGCTTGAAAATAAAAACGATCTATATAGGAAGGGGGCAATGAGCCTTGGCAACAAGCGATTCCTGAATTCAGGAGCGCCGATGTTCGCTTAGATAAACGCTACTAAGTGGCGTTCATCAAAGCACTTCATTGCCTTTCCACTCAGGATGTCGACTGCTTCGAGCCGATGAACGGTTGGTTTCCCAACCAAATGAGTGCAATTTGCTGTCGGAAATTTCCGATGGCGGGTATATGCACGAAGCAATCAGTGAACAAACTACCAAATGATTCCAATTGGTCAAGAAAAAATAAAGATCTTGACAAGGTTTCGTTCGTTGACGAAACCCCCTCGGTTCCGCCAATATGCCAAAATGAATGAATCACCTACCGATCGTCTGAAGGTTCTTGGACTTACTCTTCCGCCTGCCCCCAAGCCAGTGGCGGCCTATGTGCCATTTGTGCGCACGGGAAATCTTGTTTATGTGAGTGGGCAGCTTCCATTTCAAGATGGAAAATTAATCGCCACCGGTTCTGTTCCAAGCAAGACTTCAATAGAGGCGGCAGCCGCGGCGGCCCGGCAGTGCGTGCTGAATGGTCTTGCGGTGTTGGCGGATGCGGCGGGCGGATTGGATCGCATCCATAAAATTATTCGCGTGGGAGTATTTGTGTGCAGTGATGCAGGCTTTACAGAGCAGCCAAAGGTGGCCAATGGTGCCAGTGAATTACTGCAGCAAATTTTTGGTGAAGCCGGCCGCCATGCGCGTGCGGCGGTTGGAAATATTGCATTGCCACTTGGCGCCAGTGTTGAGGTGGAGTTACTCGCTGAAATAAGTTCTTGATTGAAATGTCCTGGAGCGCCGGCGCTTTAATGCGGCGGTCCATGGCGCATGTACAAAAACAGATTCGCCAACAAGCTGGCCAAGAGCAAGCCACCGATGAAAATGAATTTCCAGGGGATTGCGCTTGGTGAACCTTCGAAGCGACGAACTTCCGATGGCGCATCCGCGCTGTCGGAGGAAGTTTTTGCCAGCGACGAAACCAGCGTGTGCGAAGGGCGCGCATGAATTGGATCGTGGCCATCGTGCGCGGATTCAAGATCTTCCAAAAGTTGCGCGGCGCTTTGGTAGCGATCGCGCGGATCCTTTGCCATCATCATTTCAATAATCAAGGCCACGCCCGCTGAAATTTCTGACACCACATGATCCGGCGGAATAAGTGGCTCACGAATTTGCTTTTGCATGACATCCGCGGCGCTCTTGCCTTCAAACGGAACCTTGCCCGTGATCATGTGATAAAAAGTCGCGCCAAGGCCGTAAATGTCCGCAGTTGGACCAATATCGGTTTTGCCTTTGGCCTGCTCGGGACTGATGTAATACGGTGTTCCAAAGGCTTTGCCGGCCTCAGCTTCAGCCGCTTCGCGATCGCTTAGCGCGCGGGCAAGACCAAGATCCGCAAGCTTCACAACCTCCGCCTTGTTGATCATGATGTTCTTGGGTTTGATATCGCGATGAATAAAACCCATTTGATGCGCATGCTTGAGAGCCTTGGCGACTTGCATGACAATTTCCACGGACTCCTTCTCGCCAATGCGTCGCTTGCGCAAAATGCGGTCGTGCACGGTTTCGCCGTCGACATACTCCATGACAAAATAATGTTGATCGCCGGCTTGACCAACATCCAGCGCGCCAACGATGTGCTGATCATTGAGCTTGGCAGCGGCGCGGCCTTCCTTATAGAAGCGCTCAATAAATTTGGGATCGCTGGAAAATTTTAAGGGAAGGATTTTAATGGCCACCAAACGATCGAGTGAAAGTTGCTTGGCTAGAAAAACTTCCGCCATTGCACCCGCGCCCAATTTCTGCATTCGTTGATAGCCCGGAATTGCTTTCAGTGGCCGCGTGCTTTCCAACTCGCGTTGCACGCGCGCGAATTGGCGGCGAGTGATGACTTCTTTTTGAATCAGGATGTCGCTTAGACGGCTGCCTGGCGGAAGTCGCTTGAGAAGTTCGCGGCACTTTTCCACTTCATCGTTTGTGGCCAAGCCACGTTCCACAACAACACGTCCAACAACCGTATCGCCACTGGACCTGCCCGCGGCGCTGTCTCCTGGAGATGAAGTTCCACTGGAGGCAAACGTTCCACTCGGCGAGCCGGATTGTCCGGCCGGATCTGGAATATTTGGTTTTGGAATGGGGTCTGTCAATGTTCGCTCGGCGGTGAGATTGCAACTATATACAGAGGGTCCTTTAAAATGTGATTGAGGAATTTCGACCGGAGGTATTTCAGACATTATTCATCAACTCATGAAGGGAATGAGCAAGGGTGTGACTACCATCCGTTGAAACCATGATTTGGGATGCATATTCATGAGATCTTTGGTGTTGGCAAGCCGTTCGGCGAACCGAATGCGGATTCTGCGTCGTGAGGGCGTTGAATTTGAGGCAATTGAGGCTCTTTTTGATGATGCCGCCGAAGCGCCCGAGGGCGTGGTTGAGCAGAACGCAATGCGAATTGCGCAATTGAAGGCGCACTCTGTTGTGGAAACATTCGCGCCGCGCTGCGCAGGCAAATTCATTTTGGCCGCCGACACGATTTGTGAAATGGACGGACACGCAGTTGGCAAGCCGCGCAGTCGTTTAGAGGCCGCATCCATGATGGAGTTGGCGTTTCGCGGAGCGCATCGCGTGGTGACTGGAGTATGCATTGTGTGGGAGCATCGGCAGTGGACATTTTTTGACCAGGCATTTGTGACCATTGAAGCGGTTGGTCAGGAAATATTGCACAATTATATTGAGAGTGATTTGTGGCAAGGGCGCGCTGGTGGTTATGACATTGGCGAGCGAATGGCGGATGGATGGCGACTACATTGTGATGGTGATCTAGACACGGTGGCCGGACTTCCATGGCGCCGAGTGAAAGAATTCATTTTGCAAATTGAGAAAGAATGTCAATGAGTGGACCGCTGCCAACTTGGATGGATCCTTTCGCGGCAGCCGCAAGCGTTGGGTATGGCGCGGCGATTCGTGCGCGTGGCAATCGTTTGGAACGACAGCTTCCAATTGATTGTGGATTGCCCGTGATCAGCGTTGGAAATATCACCGCGGGTGGAACTGGAAAAACTCCAGTGACGCAGTGGATTGTGCGCGCGCTGCAGGCTGGTGGGCACGCGCCCATGATTGCGTTGCGCGGGCACAAAGGCGGTGAAAAGGCCGACGAAGTGTTGGAGCATCGCGCGGCCTTGCCCGGCATTATTGTCGCGGTTGGCGCCGATCGCGCGCGGCGCATTGCGGCGACACGCGTAAAAAATCCTTCGTGCGATGTGGTTGTTCTTGATGATGGATTTCAACAT
>CAJACJ010000268.1 GCA_903938205.1 uncultured bacterium | reverse complement strand
CGGCATGGTGGCAATCGCTTTCTGTGAAAACGGATAATCCAAATCAATCAATTTCAAATCCGTTGGCGAGTTCAAGTTTGAATCCATTTTAAATTCCATACGCAAAGCCAACTGTGCGGCGCGCGCAACAATATGTTTTTGAATGGCCGCAATTGAACATGCATTCGGCTTACTCCTGCACCTTGCGCGGCGACGAAGTGATGCGTTGCCCCATCTCTATGGATCTACCACGGCAAAAATCAGACCATGCCATGGCGCGGCCACCCACTGGCTGCACTTGCACAATTTCAATCGCACCTTCGCCGCACAACACCAATCCGCCGCGCACAATGTCACCGGGTGCGGCGCATGATTTTGGCGTTTGGCCACCCAAGTCCACGCTTGGCATGGAAACTTCTTTCACCCTCAGCAAGCGAATAGGTTCGCCCGCGATCTCCGCGTCACACCCGGGCCAAGGCGCCAGACCGTGAATGCGACAGCGAACCATGCGCGCGGACTGGGCAAAATCAACAAAAGCCTCGCTCTTTGAAAGCTTCATAGCGCGCGTGGCGTTGGATTCAATTTGCGCCTCGCCCACAAGCGCGCCCTGCAATGCGCGCTCGATAGTGTGCAGCATCATGTCCACGCTTTCGCGCGCAATGCGATCATGCAACTCGCCGGCGGTTTCCATCGCGCCAACTTCAAATACTTCTTTGGCGAAGATCGCGCCGGCATCCATGCGCGGCGCCACCTCCATGGCGCACGCCGTGATGCGCTCTTCGCCAGCCATCATGGCGCGCTGAATTGGCGCGGCACCACGCCACTTGGGAAGATCTGAAGGATGCAAATTAATGGCGACGCGACCCGCGAGCAATTCTGGCGACAACTTTTGCCCAAACGAAATCACCACGATCACCTTGGCGCGCGCGCATTGCGCACGCACTTCAAGATCATTGGCGTTGTCAGTGCGAATTAAATTCAGTCCGCTCTCAAGAGCCAAAGAAGAAATTGCGGTTGGCGTGTTCACGCGACCACGCCCCGCCGGGCGATCGGGTTGGCTTACAACAACATCAATCCAGCCACGCCGCGCCAATTCCTGCAAGCACGGCGCGCCCAAACTACCGCCGCCAAGAAACGCCACGCTACCCGCATGATTCGCGCTGAATTCCTCCACTCACATCCCCGCTTCGCGTTCGAGATCTTTCACCGCCTTGCGCGTTCGCAACCGATCAATGGGCGTCATTCGATCAATGATCAATGTGCCTTCCAAATGATCGAACTCATGCTGCCACACGCGCGCGGGAAATGCGTCGCTTTCTAAATGCACCATGTTGCCATCCATGTCCATGAAGTCCATCGCGATAAAAGTCGGTCGACGAATCATGCCGCGAATATCCGGCAAGCTCAAACATCCTTCGTCATACGGAATTAAATCACCATCCATTTTGCTCAACACTGGATTAATAATGACGCGCTCAGGAATTCCGTCATCGGGTCGCGCCTCGGTTATGAAAAGCCTCAGCGACTCACCCACTTGCGGAGCCGCCAAGCCCGCACCTTCTTCTTCGCGCATCAAGTCAAACATCTCAGCGACAAGATCACGAATGGAAGGCGTGACTTTGGAAATGGACTTGGCCTTCGCCCGTAAAACTGGATCGGGGTAAATCAGGATGGAACGCTTGGGTTTGCTCACGCAACCTATCGTAATTCACTCCCGTATTATGCGTTGACCCAAAGCCCGCTAGGGCTTACCTTGGACAATCCAAGTCGTTTCTTTGTCCCCGATCGTCTTGGTTTGGTCTACGTTTGGTCTCGTTTTTGTCTTGAAATTCAGCAGGAGCAGTTGCGAATGTTTAATTGGAAAAAAGGTGCAGATGCCGCGGCCAAAGCAGATGAAAAACCTGCCAAAGGCGTGGTCGATCCACAGCCAGAGAAGGCGGCCAAGTTTTTTCAACACGCGACCGCCATGGTGAAGAGCGGTAACTTTGAATACGCGCTCAATTTATTCGCTAGTGCCATCAAACTTGATGCAGGAAACATGGCGTTCCATCAATCCATGTTTGAGTGCGCAAAAAGTTTCATCCAAGGTGGCGGTAAACCAGCGTCAAGCAAAGAAATTAAGTCAGTTGATGACGGCGTTGGCGGCAATAATTCCAAACTGGCCGCGGCTGAATATATTTGGATGCGTGATCTGAACAACCTTCCCGCGCTGATGAAAGTGGTTGAATTCACCGGCAAATTGTCAATGAATGAATTGGGCCAGTGGTTTGCTCCAATGGCTTTGAATTTGGTGCGCATTCAACAAAGCAAAAAAAATAGCAAGAGCCTGTGGCTTCAATCCAAGGAACTGTTCACCGCCATCGATGCGTGGAATGAAGCCTTCGCCTGCAGCGAAGAGGCGGTGCGCATGGATCCAACCGACAGCAAACTGATCACTGAGCTCAAGCAACTCACCGCCGCGCGCGCCATTCAACAAGGTGGCTACAGCAATACCGCCAATCAAGAGGGCGGCTTCCGCGCGAACATTAAAGACGCCGACAAGCAACGCGCGATGCAAGAACAAGACACCATTGCGGCGGGCGGCGACACTGATTCACGTAATCTGGAGCGCGCAAAAATCGATTGGGAAACAAACCCAGCGTTGCCGGAACACGTGCAGAAGTATGGAACATTGCTGCGTCGCGCCGCCACCGCGGAATCAGAGGCCAAAGCGCAAGAAGTGTATTTGGATGGATTCAAACGACTCGGTGAATATCGATTCCGAATGGCGGCAGGCGATATTCGCATCGCGCAGACGCGTCGTAAATTGCGCGCCGCGGAAACAGCAGTTGCGGCCGATGCAAGCAACGAAAGTTTGAAGGAAGCCGTCAAGATGTGTCGTAGCGCGTGCCTTGAACTTGAAGGCAGCGAGTACGCGGATCGCATGGAAAAATATCCGACCGATCGAAGCCTCAAGGCAGAAGTTGGTCGCATCTGGTTTGAACTTGGACGATATGAAGACGCCATGCCCTGCTTTCAAGCCGCCAAGGATGAAGCCAAGTGCCGCTTGAACGCGGCGCACATGTTGGGTAAATGTTTCGCCGCTGAAGGTTGGCACGTGGAGGCCATTGGTGAATTCCGCGAGGCGCTGCAAGTGCTTGATGCGACAGGCGCAGAACGTGAACTTGATATTCGCTACGACTTGATGAACAGTCTGATTGAGCAGGCGCGCGCCGAAAAAAGCGCGGGTCCCGCTAAGGAAGCCGCTGAGATTTGCTCGGCTATTTTGCGTAAAAACATTGGATATAAGGACATTCGCGACAAGCGCAAACTCATCGACACTGTCATCAAGGATCTTGGCGGTTGATGGCCTCCCGCGCGGACGTCGATTCTGATTTCACCACAGCGCATGGACATGTGAAAGTGGTCGCCGTCATTCCAGCCCGTTGGGCAAGCGTCCGATTTCCTGGAAAGCCTTTGGCATTGCTTGCAGGCAAGCCCGTCATTGTGCATGTGTGTGAGCAAGCGAAAAAAGCGAAACATGTCCAGCGTATTATTGTTGCCACGGATGATGCCCGTATTGTCGACGTTGTCACCGCGGCGGGATTTGAAGCGCGATTGACTCGCGCCGACCATGTCAATGGAACAAGCCGCATCTCGGAAGTTGCCGCATCTCTGAACGCCGACATCATTGTGAATGTGCAAGGCGATGAGCCTCGCATTGAGCCCGAATTGATTGATCTTGCGATTGAAGCGTTGATCAAGGCTGGTCCGAGCGTTCCTGTGAGCACTGTCGCCAGTCCGTTCATGCCCGGTGAAGACGTCAACGATCCGAACTTGGTGAAGGTCGCCGTTGGCGCGCACGGTCGCGCTTTGTATTTCAGCCGCTCGCGCATTCCGTTCAATCGCGATGGGACAAACACCGGCTCCGTCCCACTGAAGCATGTCGGTTTATATGTGTATCGCCGCGAATTTCTGCCTATTTTCCTTGCTCTTGCGCCAACGCCTTTGGAACTGACGGAGCAACTGGAGCAACTGCGCGTTCTGGAAAACGGCCATGCCATTGCGGTGGCAATTGGAAACGCCCGCTTTCACGGAGTGGACACGCCGCAACAATTGGAAAAACTAGAAGCCCGCTCGCACCAATGAAAGTGCGCTTCAGCATGACATTGGCGCCAACTGGGTGACTGATGAAATTCTTTGAGCAAGTGAAACAAGTTCAACAACACGCGCGTCAATTTTACAACGCAACCACACTAGCCGTTCAAGCGTTTCACCCAATCAGCCGCGGCGGCGCGCACATCTGGATCGGGATCACTTTTGGCCATGGCTTCTAGGCGCGGCAACGCCTCCTTGGATTTTAAAGCCACAAGCGTTTCCGCACTGGCGCGTCGTGCGCCACGCTCTGGATCATCAAGCCATGAAATGAGTTGCGCAATCGCCGCGATCCGAGCCGCGTCCTTCTCATCTTTGGAAACCAATTT
>CAJACJ010000267.1 GCA_903938205.1 uncultured bacterium | reverse complement strand
CGTTCGCGCCGCATCTTGGTTTAATGTGCGGCAACTTCACACCGCCAGTCGCGGGCAAGCAAGCGTTGCTCACGCACGGCGAAGTCACCACGCTGTTCCATGAGTTTGGACACTTGCTGCATCACTTGCTGGGCGATGTGGAAGTGGAATCACTCGCCGGCGTTCGCGTGGCGTGGGACTTTGTGGAATTGCCTTCGCAGATTTTGGAGAACTGGTGTTGGCAAGAGGAATCCTTGGCACTGTTCGCGCGCCATCACGAAACTTCTGCGCCGCTTCCAGCGGAGTTGCTTGCCAAACTTGATGCGGCCGCAAATTTCCGCGCGGCTTCGGTGTGCATGCGTCAGCTCGCATTTTCCAAACTTGATTTAGATTTGCACATTCGCGCCGAGGAATTACAAGGCCGCGATTTAGACGCGCACTGGAATGAGGATTTTGCGCAGTGGCAAGCGCGTTCAACGCGCAAAGGCACCGCCATGGCGCGCCGGTTCAACCATTTGTTTTCAGAGGCCACGGGATATGCCGCAGGGTATTACTCGTACAAATGGGCCGAGGCTCTAGAAGCCGACGCGTTCACGCGATTCTTGAAAGAGGGCGTGCTGAACCGCAAAGTTGGCCGCGAGTTGCGCGACAAAATATTGTCCAAGGGTAATTGCGAGCCGGCGGAAAAACTATTCCGAGATTTCATGGGCCGCGACCTAGACCCAGAGGCCTTGTTGGTGCGCGACGGGTTGGCTTAAGACGCACCTACGCCATCCACCGCTTCCACCAGGAAATGATTTCGCCAAGCCTATGCATGCGCAAATCGGGTGGACCCATGCGGCTTAAACCGTGGCTGGTTTCACGCGGGTAACGCACAAATCGCGTGGGCACATTCATGGTGCACAGCGCGGTGTGAATCTGCTCGCTCTGCTCAATGTTGCAGCGCAGGTCGCCCTCTGAATGAATCAACAGCATGGGCGTGCGCGCATTTTTAAAATGCGCAATGGGACTTGCGCGCCACAACGCTTGCGGCTGATCAAACGCCGCGCCCTTCCAATATTGATTTGGAACTTCAGGATGATCGCTGTTGCCAGCATGGCTGACCAAGTTGCTCACGCAGCGGTCGCTAATCGCGGCGCGAAAATTATGATCATGCGCCACGGCCCAATTGGCCATGTAGCCGCCGTAGGAGCCGCCCATGATTCCCATGCGCGCACGATCAATGCCGCAGTCCTTGCGCATGGTTGCGATGACGGCTTGCACATCCATCCAATCTTTTGTGCCCCACTTGCCGCGAATGGCCGCGGTGTGTTTCATGCCGTAGCCCTTTGAGCCGCGCGGATTGGAAAACCAAACTTCATATCCTTGAGCGCACAACAATTGAAACTCATGAAAGAACGTCATGCCGTACTGCGCGTGCGGACCGCCGTGCACTTCTAAAATGGCGGGCACGCGTCCCTTGGCCGCGCGCGGACGCATGGTCCAGCAATGAACTTTGTGGCCATCTTTGGCTGTAATCCAGCGTTCGTTGGGCTCGACCAATTCAAGTTTTGCAACAAGCGCGTCGTTGAATTTGGTGGCGCGGCGCGCGGCAAAAATTCCACGCTTCACTTCAAGCACATGCACTTCGCCTGGTTGAGTTGCCGTTGAGCGAACGCACGAAAGGCGCCAACCATCCGCGCTGAAAGTTCCAAGCGAAATTTCCGCGCCAAGATCCGTGTGAAACGCAATCGCTCCGCCACGCGCGGCCACGCTGGCAACTCGCCCGCTTCCATGCCAACCCGCGCGAAAGAAAATGGCGCTTGAATCTGGAAACCATCGAAGTTGTGGTTCGAACGCTGGATCACCAGCGTCGCTTAATGTTGAAGCCATTAAACACAAATCAGACTTGGCGGTCAGGCACGTGGTTTTGCGCGCGCGGCAGTCATGCACAAACAGTTCAACATTGGCGGTGCCGTACATGCTGTCAGCGCCAACGCGACCGGCCCACGCAATGCTGAAACCGTCGGGGCTCCAACGCGGCTGCGACTTTGG
>CAJACJ010000266.1 GCA_903938205.1 uncultured bacterium | reverse complement strand
GGCGCTGTCGACCACAGTGAAATGCACAGCGGTCTTCACGGACAAATCAAGAGCCTGCGCAATCTTTCTACGGATACCACGGAATGGAATGCATTCTTTCACGCCTTCACGATTCACGTTTGGATACACCACAGAAACCGCAGCCGAGGTTGTGGTAACCGCGTTGTCATTCACAGTTGTGCGGTTGATTGGTTGGGCCATCACAACGCGCGAAGCGGTTGTTTCGCGCGCAACATCCACCGCGCCTTGACTTACGGCTTGAAGATCACTGGCGGTGACGCGGCCACCGCGACCGGTTCCGCGAACTTGTTGAATATTGACACCAAGCTCCTTGGCAATTCGTCGAACAGCGGGAGTGGCCAGCGAACGATGCGTGCTGGAAGAAGCAGTTTCGTGTTCTGGTTGACGCGCGAATTGGCTTGGAACACCAAGCGATCCGCTGACATTTCCAACAACTGTTCCAGCGTCCTCGTTGGGATCGGTTTTTGTTTCTGTCTTTGAAACAGAAACGGGCGCGGCATTTTGTTTTGCCGGAGCGGAAACGGTTTTTGTTGCGGGGGCAACAGCGGCACCCTTTGCGGCATAACGAACCAAAACGCTTCCAACCAAAATAGTGTCACCGGCCTTGCCACAAAGTTCACCAATGACACCAGTCCACGGACTTGGAACCTCAACAAGGGCTTTGTCCGTTTCCATTTCGGCAATGGTTTGAAGTTCTTTTACAGAGTCGCCAACCTGTACGCGCCACTTAATGAGTTCGGCTTCGTGAACACCTTCACCAAGATCGGGAAGAATGAAATGACTTTTATCGTCAGGTTGTTTTACGCCGGCCATGTGAAGTTCTCCAAGAGTGAATGAAGAGTGAAGGAACGTGAGGAATGAGTGGGTGATGTGTCGAACACAAACTAGTACGCGGCGGTTTCCTCGATTGCGCGCGCAATTCGATCCGCGTCTGGCATGTAGTCCAGTTCAAGTTTGTAGTAGGGCATGATGGTGTCAAATCCGGCCACGCGCTGCACTGGAGATTCCAGATACAAGAAGCAACGCTCCATAATGCGCGCCGCAATTTCAGCGCCAAAGCCGCATGTTTTAGGGGCTTCGTGCACAATGACGCAGCGCCCAGTTTTCTTGACACTGGCCTCGACCGCGTCCATATCAAATGGATACAGCGTGCGAAGATCGATCAATTCAATCGAACGACCGCCGCGCTCAATGGCGTGCATGCATTGAACAACACTGGCACCCCAACTGACAATGGTCATTTCATTTCCTTCACACACAACACGCGCTTTGCCAAGCGGAAGGGTGTATTCATCTTCTGGAACCTCTTCGCGGAAAGCGCGGTAAATGCGCTTGGGTTCAAAGAACATGACGGGATCTGGATCACGGATGGCGGAGATCAACAAACCCTTGGCGTCATACGGACTGCTAGGCATGACCACCTTGAGACCGGGTTGGTGAATGTAAATACTTTCTGGGCTATCCGAGTGAAGTTCTGGCGCGTGAATTCCGCCGCCAACAGGAATGCGAATAGTGAGGGGCACAGTCATGGCACCACGGGTTCGAGTGCGCATGCGCGCGGCGTGGCTACAAATCTGGTCATACGCTGGCCCAAGAAATCCTTCGAATTGAATTTCTGGAACTGGACGCAGACCAGCCATGGCAAGACCAATGCTTGTTCCAATGATTCCACTTTCCGCAAGCGGAGTGTCGACAACACGCTTACCACCGAAACGTTTGTGAAGACCTTCGGTGACGCGGAATACACCGCCATTCAGGCCAATATCCTCGCCAAGAATAAGCACGCGTTCATCGCGCTCCATTTCTTGAATGAGCGCCAAGTTAATTGCTTGCACCAGTGTGAGATTCGCCATGGTGTTGTTCCTTTAGTGTGAAGTTTTTGCGGGCAGTTCAATAACCGCGCCGTCAATTTGGGATGGGTCCTGACCAATGCCATGTGTTTGCATGGTGTCGCGTTGCAGCGCAAGGTCTGGTGGAATTGTCGCGAACATGTTGTTGAAGAAATCGTCGCGGCTTGGTGGAGCGATGGATTCCGCACGCTCAACCGCTGCGGCCACGTCACGTTCAGCGCGCTCAGCAAGCGCGGCTTCCTTGGTGTCATCCCAAAGACCGCGCGTGGTTAGGAATTTACGAATGCGAAGAATTGGATCGCGGGTTTTCCACGCATCAACTTCAGCTTGGTCGCGGTAGCGACGCGCGTCATCGGCGGTGGTGTGATCACCCAAGCGATAGGTGACGGCCTCGATAAAGAACGGACGACCTTTTTCGCGCGCAAGCGCGGCGGCCTTGCGCACGCAATACACAACGGAGAAAATATCGTTGCCATCACACTGAATAGTGTCCATTCCGTACGCCACGGCGCGTTGCGCAACGGTTGGAGCGGAGCACTGAATTTTTCCTGGAACACTGATGGCCCAGAAATTATTTTGGCAGAAGAAAATCACAGGAATGTCTAGATTTGCCGCGAAATTCATAGCTTCGTGGAAGTCGCCTTCGCTGGTTGCGCCATCGCCAAAGAACGTGCATGCAAGACGCTTTTCACCGCGATATTTAGACGCCCACGCCAAACCGGTGGCGTGCAACATTTGCGTTCCAATAGGAATGGCAAGAGGCATGCAATACAGCTCGCGCGGAATTGCGTTGCCGCGTTCATCACCCATCCAATGCAACAAAATCATTTCCATTGGAAGGCCGCGCCAAAACAGACCAGCATTTTCTCGGTAGCAAGGAACTAACCAATCAGTTTTGTCCAAGGCATACGCCGCGCCCATGCTTGTGGCCTCTTGACCCATGTTCTGTGGAAAAGTTCCCATGCGACCAGAGCGTTGAAGTTTGAAAGCGACTTCATCAAGGTGGCGACACACACACATGTGCTCATACAGGCGAACAAGATCCGCGTCAGGAATGAGACCGGCACCCAACTTCTCATCAAAGTTGGCGTTCGCGTCCAGAATAGAGACGTGATCAATAGTGGTAGTGAAAGCGCTTTTGATTGGCATGGTGACTTCCTGTGACAAATAAATTTTTCAAATAATGACAGCAGACCTTATGGCGATTGCAAAAGTGTACCGAACGACTTCAGAGAATTATGAAGCGGTGGTGGTGACCCGTTTTGAATTTGCGCGACCGTGTTCAATACGACGCTTGGCATACGCGACAGCAGCTTCGTGCGTGCTGTGTGCGGAATTTGCCTCTTTCAATACTGAACTTGTTGTGTGCTCAATTTGCTCAATTTTTTGATTGATCTGGCCTTCTGTCATTCCCAAATACAAGCCAGCCAAGCGAATAAGACCACCGGCGTTGACAACAAAATCTGGACCATACAAAATGCCGCACTTTTTCAGGCGCGCACCATCATCAATTGCGTGCAGCAACTGATTGTTGGCGGTGCCACACACAATTTCACACTTGAGATTGGTAATGGTTCGGTCATCAAGAATGCCACCAAGCGCGCACGGAGCGAGAATGTCGACCTTGGTGGTGAAAATATTTTCATTTTCGCCCACCGCGGAAATTCCAAGTTCTTTCACGGCCTTCTCAAGAGCGCTGCGATTGACATCGCTTGCAATGACTTTGGCGCCGGCTTCTTTGCACAATTTGGCAACACGGTAACCCGTTGCGCCGACACCTTGCACGCCAACCGTCATGCCTGAGAAATCAACCTTACGACCAAGGTGTTTTAAGCACGCCTTCATGGCGTTAAAGCAACCGGTCGCGGTGAACGGACTTGGGTCGCCACCATGACTCACGGTTTCACCACCCATGACGTGTTGAGTTTCTTCAGCCATCCAATCGCAGAATTGCGGCGTCACGCCAACATCTTCAGCCGCGATATAGGCGCCATTCATGGTGTCAACAAAGCGACCCATGGCTCGTCCTTCCGCTTCTGTTGCGGCTTGACCTGGCTTAATCAAGATGACGCTTTTTGCGCCGCCCATTGGAAGATCAGCGGCAGCAGACTTGTAGGTCATGCCTTCTGAAAGTCGAAGCACGTCGCGAATTGCCTCTGCCTCATCGGAGTATGCCCAGCGGCGCGTGCCACCAAGCGCGTTGCCAAGAACGGTGCTGTGAATGGCAATGATGGAGCGAAGACCCGTGATTGGATCGTGGTGAAAACAAAGTCGTTCGTGTCCATGATCCGCGAGTGTTTCAAAAAGTTTCATGAGTGCAACCTTCCGTATGAGTTAAAGAAAGAAATGACAACACCAAACTATTTTCCAACCTTGATTCCATCAAACACACTTCCAGAACCAAATTGTGGAATGGGTGACTGATTTACTTTTTGGCCAGAACCACGCGCCTTTAAATCCATAGTGCGCTCTGGAATGGCGTACAAGGAATTTGGAAGCGAGTCGGAACGCTTCATTGCGGCGGCCGCGGCGCGCTTCATTGTGGAATCCGTATTGTGGTGCAACGAGCGAATTTCCGCCTGAATTTCGAGATTTGCCATGGCCACAAGATGTTCAACCATGGCCATATCGTGTTCAAGAGCGTTGCCTTCAAGACCATTTCGCAGCGCGCGATCAAGTTTGGAAAGCGAGCACACCATGGCGTGAATCCAAAGCGCGCACATGGAAAGACGTGCTTGCACGGTTTGGTTTGTGATGAGTTTTTCCTCGTGCTCTTTGAAAGCCATCTTTACCTGATGGCTGTGTTCACGAATATGCATCATGGTTGATAAACCAAAATGTCGCAGGCGCGGATGCAATTTGTCGGCCCTTGGAAGACCACCACGAATGCCTAGAAAAAGTTCGCTGCCAATTTTGACAGCACTACTGACGGCCTTCAGCGGATTTGCGCGAACGGAAAGCATCCACTCGCCAAGTTGCTTGGAGCCATATGCGAAAATGAAACTGTGCATGACTTCGTTGGCGCCTTCAACAATAATGTTAATGCGCGAGTCGCGCCAAATTCGCTCAATGCCATTTTCAGTTATGTAACTTTCGCCGCCCATGATTTGCATGGTGTCATCCACAATGCGGAAACCCATTTCGCTGCAGAACACTTTGCACATTGCGGTTTCCAACATGATGTCGTCGTCATGTCGATCAAGGAAACCCGTGGTCATGTACAGAATGGCGTCCATGGCATATAGGCGCGCACCCATGCGCGCGATTTTTTCTTGAATGAGATCAAACTCCGCGATGGGGCGGTCGAATTGATAGCGATAATTAGCCCATTTACACGCTTGTTCAAAGGCGTATGTGGCGCCGCCCAACATGCCCGCACTGAGCGTGCAACGACCATAATTTAAACAGGTCAGCGCAACGTTGAGTCCGCGACCTTCTTTGTGAAGAAGATTTTCCTTGGGCACCTTGACGTTGGTGAGCTTGATGCGCGCTTGCCATGTTCCGCGAATGCCGCACTTGGAACGATTGCGGCTGAAGATTTCAACACCCTCCATGTCGGGAGTGCAAATCAGCGCGCTGACTGCGTCCTTTTCTTTTCCTGTCTTTGGGTCTTTCAGTTTTTGTTTTGTCATGACGGTGAAGAAACCAGCAAGCGCCGCGCTTGTGGCCCATTTCTTTTCACCATTGAGGATGTAGAAGTTTCCGCAAGGACTGATTTCACAACGCGTTTCCTGGCCACCGGCGTCGCAACCAACATTGGGCTCACTCAGGCAAAACGCGGAAAGTGAATCCTTAGCCATTCTTGGTAAAAAACGGCTCTTTTGTTCTGGATTTCCAAAGAGCATCAGGGCTTTGCAACCAATACTTTGATGAGCGCTCACAAGCACCGCGGTGCTTCCGCAATAGCGTCCAATGAGTTCAAGCGAGCGGTTGTAACTGGTGATTCCAAAATTTCCACCGCCGTATTCCTTCGGAATAGTCATGCCAAGCGCGCCCAAATCAAAGAGTCGCTTCACAACCCACTCTGGAATTTCCTGCTTTTGATCAATCTCAATTGCTGGGTGCTCAGTCTTTAAGTATTGATCAAGCGCGGCAAGAAGTTGATCGCAGCGCGCTGTTTCTTCGGCGGAACTTTCTGGATACGGAAACGCAACACTCTCGCGGAAGTTGCCCCAAAAATAATTCTTCACAAGACCCATCTTGGCCGGATCTGGCCCAAGCATTTCTTGAGCTTGCTCGATTTGTTTGCGATCTTTTTCAGAAACGTTTTTCAAATCAGTGGCAAGATTGGTGGCGGACATAATAAACTCCTAAAGATGGTCAGGACAAGTTTGTCTATTCAACGCTGACGAGCGACAAGGATCAACCCCTAAAAAACTTCTGGTGTAAATTATTTTGAAATATACATGCAGCCTAATTGATTGCAGGGTTTATCGCTTCAAAAATGCATCAAGGCGCGCACGAGTCTCGGGAGTATGCCGCAATTCAATAAGGTGTTTTTGTTCGCTTAGGACGCCAGCCTGAAATCCGTGCTGCAAACCCGTCTTTATTGCGTCAACCACAGCGCGCGCGGCGGCGGTGTTTGGCAACGTTGTTTGAAGTTGTTCAAGCGCGGCGAATGTTGCTTGGTGAAATTGTGGGTCGGCTATTGAAAGCGGTGAGCGAAGTGTTTGGATTTTTGGATTGGCGTGAATCCAGGTAGCCGCAACTTCGACAGGTGATTCACCAGCTGAAATATTTTTTGCGAACAAGCCGGTTGGAATATCGGTTGCATCAAATGGAGTTCCGGTGCACGTGGCAACGATGGCCTTGGAAATATCCATGCGAGCGGCAAGCATCATGGTGCCGCCCCAACCCGGACAAATTTCTAGACCACATTCTGGAAGTCCAACCTTCCAACTTTTTTCACCTTGCGCGGGTGTCGCACCAATCAGCGCGTCGCAGTGCATGGCAAGTTCAAGTCCGCCACCAAGCGCGGCCTTGTGAATAATTGCAACACTTGTGAATGGAAGTTTAGTGATGCGTCCGTAGGCCACGCTTCCAGCGCGCAAATACAAATCAAGGTCTGCGTCGTTGAGAGAGTCGATTTCCGCAAGATCCGCGCCGGCCACAAACACACGCTCGCTCGCGCTTTGAAGAATAAGTCCGCATAAATCCTGTTCCGCAAGTTTGCAGAGGGACGCATCAAGTGAATCAATCAACCAACGATCAAGCACAACAACGCCACCGCGCGGCTTGGATGGATTTGGAATGAGTGAAAGAACCGCAATCTTGTCCGCTCGAATTTCAACTGGAAGAGGAGCTTGATTCATGATTTATTTTTGATGTGTTTCAAAGCGGGCACGCAATCGTTCTTGCGCTTCGTTGCCAGCAATGATTGTGGCGGAAAGATCAGCGGCCTTGGACAAAGTGGATTCGTCAAGAAGACCATCAAGTTCATGCAACCAACGCTTGGTGGTAGCGATAGCGTTTGGACCACCCGTGGATAATTTTTGAGCGAAGTCCGTTGTTGCGCTATCAAGTTCATCAACAGAAACCAAGTGTGTTGCAAGGCCAATGCGCACGGCTTCTTTACCATCAACAAGTCCGCCCGCAAGAAGGAGAGAGCGCGCGCGACCCGCGCCGACTTTTGAAATAAGAAACGGAGCAACAACCGCGGGACACACACCAAGATCAACCTCTGGGTAGCCCAATTTGGCTTGTTCGTGAGTGAATGCAAAATCACAGGCGACCACTAGGCCGCACCCGCCACCAACAGCCGCGCCCTGAACTTTTGCGATAACTGGAATAGAAAGTTTGCGAAGAGCTAAACCCACACGCGCGAGTCCATGCAACATGAGACCCATTTTTTGCGCGTCATTTAAAACGCCGCGAAGATCCATGCCGGCGCAAAATGATTTTCCGTTACCAGATAGAACAAGAACGCGGGCGGCGGAATTTGCGGCGACCGTTTTTACGGCGTGTTCAAGTTGTTCAATAAGTTCAAAATTCAGCGCGTTGCGAGCGTCGGGGCGATTGAGTGAAATTTGAACAATTCCAGCGGTGGAATGTGCTGAATTGATGTGGACCAACTCGTTCATGTATGAAAGAGTAGCGAACTAAGCGCGCTGCTTCCAAACAGCAGCAACCCGATCAACACTTTCGGCGCTGCCAATACCAGAATGACTGGCTGAAAGAGCCGACGAGCGATGCGTATGGTGTGAAAGTGGATCAAGTTGTTGCAGCCAATGCTTGGTTGTGAAAAGCGCCAGTGGGCCCTTGGCCAACAAAATATTTGTGAGATTGGAAGTTTCTAGAGCGAGCGCGCTTGTGTGATTATGCGCAGAAACTTGATGGGGCGGGTTTTCGCACGCCAACGACGCGGTGATCAAGTGCGAAGCAAAACCCAACTCAAACGCGCGCGCGCCACTTATAAGCTGGCCGCCCAACAACAACTCACGCGCGGCGCCTAGGCCCATGCGCGAAGAAAGTGTTGGGCCACTAATGGCTGGTGATAAACCAATGGCGTGAGTTGGATATCCAAACTTGGCGTCGGGAGTTGCGATGACAAAATCACAGGCCGAGACAAGTGCGCACCCGCCAGCAAGTGCGGCACCAGAAACCGCTGCGATAGTTATGGCCGGCAGTTGTGAAATAATTTCCACACAGCGATGAAGGCGATGTAAATAGTTGGAGAGCACGGGTTGCGAAACACTTGCGTCGTTGGCAACGGCGCGCAGATCAAATCCAGCGCAGAACGAAGGACCATTTGCGCAAAGAACAACTACGCGTGTTGCGGAATTATGAAACGAATTGGTTGTGGCGCCAAATTGATTTGTATTTTGTGCGGCGCAGTTTTTTTGAATATCGGCCAGGGCGTTTTCAAGCGCGGTGAACATGTCGTCGCCAAGAGCATTGCGACGATCTGGATCATTGAAAGTGAGTGTTGCGACAGCGTGCGAATTGGTTTTATCGACACAATCGCTTGAATATTGCAGAAGAAGGGGCTCACGCGCTTGTGATGTCAACGACCCACTCCCGGTCCAGACGG
>CAJACJ010000265.1 GCA_903938205.1 uncultured bacterium | reverse complement strand
TTGGCGGCATTCTTGTACGCCTCAAGCGCCTCGAAGAATTTGGCGTCGGCTTCGAACGCCTTTGCCTGCTTCATAAAAACTTGAGAAGCGGCGGGATCGGTGGTGACGGTGAGAACGGTATCAAGGCCTGTGTTTGACATACATCTCCAGTTGTAAAAGTCGTTGTGAAAAGGTGGTCGGACAGTCTAACCATGAATGGGGTTTGTTTCCAAGAGGCGAATGCGCCGCCAACGCCCGCCTTCGAAGCGCTTGGTCAGGAAGACGCTGAGCGCAATGATGTAAAAAGCCGAGGCAATCCACGGTCCCAGGCTCTCCAACGCCGGCCACCAGACAACAAAGAGCCATCCGCCAAGCACAATAAAAATCCAATTAAACGCGATGGTGTACAAGCCGGGCACAACCGTGTCGCCCGCGCCGCGCAACGCGCCGTTATAGACAATTCCAATGGCGTCGAAGGTTTGAAACACGGCCGCGCAAATCATGAGCGTGGAACCAATGCGAATAATGTCCGCGGTGGTGGCGGCATCCGTGGTGGAAGTAAAAAGTGAAATGAGTGGCGCGCGAAAGATGGCCATGGCTAATCCGCACAGCGTCATATAGATGGTGGCCAACAACAACGCCCAGTGCGCGCGGTTGGCCGCAAGATCTGGCCGCCCTGCTCCCATATATTTTCCTACCAGCGCCGTGGTGGCCACGCTAAAACCAACCGCGGGCATGAATGACAAATGCATGAAGCGTAAAGTGGCCCACCCCGCGGTGAGATGGATCTCTCCAAACTTTCCAACCAGCAACGTCATAAAGATCGCCCAACAAACAATCTCATTTCCAAATTGAATGCCAACGGGCCAGCCAACTCGTAAAAGTTTTTTCCAGTCGTTCAGCGACGGCCGCCACGATTGCCAGACGCCGTGGTCCTTGGCAAAGCGCGCCGAGAAAAACAGCGCCAGCGGAATGGCGACCTCGGCCATCGTGCCGCACACCGTGGCGATGGCCGCGCCCAACACGCCCAAGGCCGGCACGCCGGGAATGCCTGGCAAGCCCATGGAAGGCAAGCCAATTTCCCCGTAAATAAGCACATAATTCAGCACAATATTCACGATATTTCCCGCCAACGCCGCCAACGCGATCACCCTTGGCCGCTGCAACCCAAAATAGAAATTGCTCATGCACTTGCCCATGAGCGCGAAGAGCGAACCCAACACAAGCGTGACCGCGTATTGAGTTTCAAGCGTAAGTAGTTTTTGCGAGTGCCCGGAATATTGAAACACCAAGGGCAAGCACGCCGCCCACGGCAACATGATCACCACCCACACCACTAGCGAGAACCAAAAACCAGTCCAAGCGAAGCGCGCGATTTCTTCGCGCCGACCCGCGCCAACATTTTGCGCGGTGAATGTGTTGACCATGCTCAACACGCCAAACAAAAACGCCAGCGGAACAAAACTCCAGATACCTCCGTTGCCTTGCGCCGCCATTTCAATTGGACCCACTTGCGCCACCATCAGCGAATCGACAAATTGCATCAGGGTGTAACTGACCATGGTCAGAACGCTTGGCCACGCCTGCGCCCACACTTCGCGAATTGGATGTCGCTCAACCACGCGCGTTCGATCCGATTGATGACAGCACGGGGGACAACTTAGATTTCAATCAACACCATGTCGCCCGCTACCTTGGCAAGTGTTGGCGGCGCATGAAGATCAGTTGTGAATCGCTCCAAGCCCGCGACACGCGCCATGTCGGCGCGCGTGTTTGCGGCGTCAAAACCCTTGGCCTTCACGCCGGCGCGCGCAGCCTGCAAGTCCAGCGCGATTTGACTTTCGCCCTTGGCAAAATCAACCGTGGAAATGGCTCGTTCAAAGCTTTGCAGACGATTTTTTGCGTTCTCAAATGTGCCGGATTTTTCAGTCCATGTGGCACCAGGCAATACAACATCCGCGATGTCAAGCAAGGTGCTTGGCAAAGTGTCGATCACAATCAACTTCACATTGCTTAGCGCGCTTTGCAATGACGGCATCACCCAATCGCTTGGATAATTTCCAGTGAC
>CAJACJ010000264.1 GCA_903938205.1 uncultured bacterium | reverse complement strand
TTGATCGAAGCTGCCGGCGGCAAAGTCGTCATCAAGTAATCGAAATCAGAAGATTTCGAAGATTTATTTGGCTAAAAAAGCCCGTTCCCCACAAGGGAGCGGGTTTTTATTTGGTCTTGGATTTTTTACAAATTTGCAAGAAAAAAGGCGGCGTTTGCTTACATTATCAAAAATGCTGATCTATCAACGTCCAAATAACTTTTACAATATTTAAAATTTTTCAAGTTCTTACCTCAATCACATATTGAGTTTTGGCTTGGCTATTGCTAGTCTTTGGGGCTCGGCGGTGCACGCTACGCAATGATCCAAAGCTGAATCAATTTTGTTTGAAACAGTTTCGAAGTGTCCCCGGCTGGCGGGAACACGGCTCTAGTTAGTGTTGCAAAGAATCAAGGACGACGCATTCTATGCCCATTCAGACCATCCGCGACTTCTCAAAACGCGGCGATGCAACTTCCGTCCCAAACCTTACACAAGTTCAACGAGACGCCTACGAGCGTTTCCTTCAAAAAGAAAAAGCGCCCAACGAACGCGATACCACAATCGGTATCGAATCTTTGTTGCGTGAAGTTTTTCCAATTGAAAGCTACGACAGCACGGTGAAGCTGGAATATCTCGAGTACAAACTCGAGCAACCACGCTACACACCTGACGAGTGTCGTGAACTTCGTTTGACTTACGGCCTCCCCTTCCGCGTCAAGGTTCGCCTGTCGCGCAATGGAACGCAGACCATCAGCGAAGAAGATATTTATCTCGGTGAAATTCCAGTCATGATGGGCGGCGGCGAGTTCATTGTGAACGGTTCCGAGCGCGTCATTGTGAGTCAGTTGCACCGCAGCCCTGGCGTGGATTTCTCCATCGCCAGCCGCATCGGTGATCGTCCGCTGCACAGCGCGCGCATTAGTCCAGAGCGTGGAAGTTGGATCGAGCTTGAAGTGACCAAGAAAGATGTGCTTGCAATGCGCATCGATCAAAGCACCAAGATCGCCGCCACCACATTCCTGCGCGCTCTTGATGAGCGTTTTTCCAGCACCGAATCGCTGCTGAAGTTGTTCTATGAAATTGAAGACGTGAAGATTGAGAAGCTCAAGCCAGAGCATCACTCGGCGGAATTGATTGTCGACAGCGACACCGGCGAAGTGATTTGCAATCCTGGCCAGCAACTTGGAACCAAGGGTCTTGAAGTCATCATGCAATCCAGTCTTAAGACTGCGCGCGTGATCACCAATCCAGTTGACTCGCTCATTCTCAACACCATCGCCGAGGAGAAGCTTGACTTCCTCGCCGAAGTCACCGAGTACGACGCCGCCAACTTGAAGATTTACGGTCGTCTGCGACCAGGCAATCCACCGCAAGTGGACAAGGCGCGCGCGCTGTTCAAGGAAAAATTCTTCGATGACAACCGCTACCGATTGGGCCGCGTTGGTCGTTTCCGAATTAACCGCAAGTTCGAGATCTACAAGGATCGCGACAAGGCCGAAGGTCGCAATTGGAAATGGACCGAAGCTGATTCCAAAACGCAAAGCCTGCGCGCCGAAGATTTCTTGGCCGTTGTGCAATACATTTTGGATCTGCGCTCACGCAATCCGCGCGCGCATCCCGACGACATCGATCATCTTGGCAATCGCCGTTTGCGAACGCTGGATGAATTGGCCGTCGAGGAAATCCGCAAGGGCTTCCTGAAGTTGCGACGCACCGTGCAAGAACGCATGAGCGTGAAGGATCCAAGCGAGCTCGGCAAGATCGCCGATCTTGTGAACTCCAAGAGCATCTCAAGCGCCATTGAATTCTTCTTTGGTCGCAGCGAACTCAGTCAGGTGGTGGATCAAACCAATCCGCTGTCCATGCTTGTGCATGAACGACGTCTCTCGGCCCTTGGGCCTGGAGGTCTCAACCGAAAGCGCGCGACATTCGAAGTACGCGACGTGCATATTTCCCATTACGGCCGTATTTGCCCAATTGAAACGCCTGAAGGCGCCAACATTGGTCTGATCGCCAGCCTGGGTATTTACAGCGAAGTCGACGCCTACGGTTTCTTGCTCACGCCATATCGAGAAGTGAAGGATGGCAAGGCAACTGGAAAGATTCGCAAGCTTCGCGCCGATGAGGAACTTCGCAAGGTGCTCGCACCAAGCGACAGCCTTGATCGCGAAGGTCGACTCAGCGGTGAAAATGTTGTCGCCAGGCGCGACGGTGATCTCACCCCTGTTCCTTCGGAAGATGTTGAGTTTGTCGACATTTCGCCCAAGCAAATCGTGGGTGTCAGCGCCAGTCTTATTCCGTTCCTTGAGCATGACGATGCCAATCGCGCGTTGATGGGTTCAAACATGCAGCGTCAAGCTGTGCCGTTGATCCGCGTCGACCCACCAGTGGTGGCGACGGGCATGGAGAAATCAGTTGGTATGAACAGCGGCATGATTGTGCGCGCGCGCCGTGGCGGCGTGGTGACACAAGTTGACGCCGAGCGCATCATTATTGACAACGCCGATGAATATGTCCTTCGCAAGTTTGTTGGTTTGAACGAGCGAACGTGTCAGAATCAAAAGCCACTGGTCAAGATGAATCAAAAGATCAAGACCGGTGACATTCTGGCCGACGGCGCCAGCACGTCCAACGGTGAACTTTCGATTGGTCGCAATGTTCTTGTGGCGTTCAATACCTTCGACGGCTACAACTTTGAAGACGCCATTGTGATCAGCGAACGTCTTGTGAAAGACGACGCCTTCACCAGCATTCACATTGAGAATTTCGATGTTGAACTGCGTGAGACCAAGTTGGGTCGCGAGGAATTCACGCGCGACATTCCAAACGTGTCCGAGCGTCTTCTGCGTAATCTTGACGAAAAGGGCGTGATTTGCATTGGTTCCAAGGTTGGTCCTGGCGACATTCTTGTCGGCAAGGTCAGCCCAAAGAGCAAGAGCGAACTCTCGCCTGAAGAAAAGTTGCTGCACGCCATCTTCGGCCGCGCCGGTGAAGACGTGAAGAACGATTCGCTTGAAGTTCCAGCTGGAACCGAAGGCATTGTCATTGGCGCGCGTCGATTCAGTCGCCGCATGCATCTCAATGATGAGCAAAAGAAGCAACTCAAGAAGGACATGGAAGCCTTCGAGACCGAGATCGATCAAAAGCGCATCGACCTGTTCCGCCAGATGACACGCGAAATTGTTCGCATCACTGGAACTGAAATGGTCGATCCAAGCACGCGCCAGAAGGTTGGCGCCAGCGATATCGCTGAAGTCATCTTGGAGCAGATCGATGGTTTCTCAACCAAGTGGATCAAGGCCTCCGCAGACGCGAAAGCGGAAGCGGAAACCGTGTACGGCCAATTCTGGCCGCGCATCACTGGTCTACGTGAAGAGAAGGAACGCAAACTTGGTCACATGAAGCGTGGCGATGAATTGCCAAGCGGCGTGCTTGAAATGGTCAAGGTTTACCTTGCCACCAAGCGTCAACTTTCAGTCGGCGACAAAATGGCCGGCCGTCACGGTAACAAGGGCGTTATCGCTCGAATCGTGCCGGAAGAAGACATGCCGTTCATGAACGACGGAACTCCAGTGGAAGTGTTGTTGAATCCACTCGGCGTACCAAGCCGCATGAACGTGGGCCAGATTCTTGAGACCCATCTTGGATGGGCCGCCAAGGTTCTTGGTTTCCAAGCGTTGACTCCAGTGTTTGACGGCGCAACAGAAGCCGAAATTCTTGAAGCCATGAAGAGCGCCAATGACCATGTCCGCACCCGCGTTTCGAATTTCGAAACAACGGGCAAGGATCCTGGACACGCGCGCGAATTGCTTGCCGAAATTCCTTTCGGCGGCAAGGTGCAGTTGTACGACGGCCGCTCCGGCGAACCGTTCCATCAACGCACCACCGTTGGCTACATGTACTTGCTCAAGCTCCATCACTTGGTGGACGACAAGATTCACGCCCGAAGCACGGGTCCATACAGCCTCATCACCCAGCAACCACTTGGCGGTAAAGCCCGCACCGGTGGTCAGCGATTCGGTGAAATGGAAGTGTGGGCGCTTGAAGCCTACGGCGCGGCGTTCATGTTGCAGGAACTTCTCACCGTCAAGAGTGACGATGTGGAAGGCCGCACCAAGATCTACGATTCCATGGTCAAGGGAACAAACACGCTCGATGCCGGCATGCCGGTTGTGTTCGACGTGCTCTGCCATGAAATCAAGGGACTTGGAATGAACATCCAACTTGAGAAGAAAACCACTGACATTGATTCGCTGCTTTAAAAAGTAATTGATGTGTTCCGTCGCGGCGCGGCGGCGGAACAATAAAACAGATTGCACGCGCCTGTTCTGATCACGCACCCTAAAGAACTGGAATTGAATCCATGACCATTGCCAACGACAGCATTTATGACCGTGTGAATGATTACGGCGCCGTACGCATCAGTCTTGCCAGCCCCAACGACATTCGTTCGTGGAGCTTCGGCGAAGTCAAGAAGCCTGAGACCATCAACTACCGCACCTACCGCCCCGAGCGCGACGGTCTGTTTTGTGAGCGCATCTTCGGGCCAGAGCGCGATTATGAATGCGCATGCGGCAAGTACAAGGGCACCAAGTACAAGGGAATTATTTGCGATCGTTGCGGCGTGAAGGTCACGCACAGCCGCGTTCGTCGCAAGCGCATGGGCCACATTAATTTGGCCGCGCCAGTTGTTCACATTTGGTTCTTCAAGGCCATGCCAAGCCGACTTGGCAATCTTCTTGAAATGAAGACCAGCGATCTTGAGAAGGTTGTGTACTTCCAAGATTACGTCATCACCGATCCAGGCGCCACCGATCTTGAATTTAAGCAAGTCCTCACTGAAGAC
>CAJACJ010000263.1 GCA_903938205.1 uncultured bacterium | reverse complement strand
GCTGGGCATTTCATTGTGATCGCGGCCTTGACACGTACGCTGGTTTAACACAACGCATTCTGGATGGTGCCGAGTAATGAAATCTTCACCACCGATTCCTGTTGATGTGCAGCATTCCGCCGCAAGCCAAGGATTTGCAATGCCGGCGGAGTGGGCGCCGCTTGATGCGGTTTGGTTGGCACGCCCAAACAATGACGCAACTTGGCCCGGTTGTTTACAAGCGGCTCAAGCCGAGTGGGATGCGTGGCGCGCGGCAATGGAAAGCGTGGTTCGAGTGCGCACCATCGATGAACTTCATGTTGCCAACAACGATTCTTGGATTCGAGATTTTGGTCCAGTCTTCGTAAAAAATAAATCTGGCCAAGTGGCCGCGCATTCTTTTGTCTTGAACAATTGTGTTGGTAAGGATGAGGTCCGCTTACGTGAAGACACCGTGCCCGATGCGTTTCAAAAAGAATTGGGGCTTTCAATGTGGTGTCATCAATTTGTTTTGCACGGCAGCAGCATTGACAGCAATGGCGCGGGAACATTGCTGGCTTCGCGGCAGTGTTTGGAAAATAAAAATCGTAATCTGGAATTGAATTCAGGCGCAATTGAGCAGGTCCTGCGCGAGTCGCTTGGAATCACCAACATCATTTGCCTTCCTGGCGGCATTGAAGGCGAACAGACCAACGGCCACGTGGACAATGTCACGCGTTTCGTGCGTCGCGACGCCATAGCCGCGGTGCGCGCTGCGGAGGATCACCCTGATTACGCAACGTTGGAGGCAAATTGGAAAGTGTTGCAACAGGCGCGCGACGAGAAGTGCCAGAAGTTTGAATTGCTGGAGTTGCCAACTCCAAAGCCTTTGCATTATGAATTTCCGGCGGATCAATTTAGCCCAAGCGCGCGACGAATGCTGCCGGCCAGTCACGCAAATTTTCTTTTCGCCAACGGCGTAATCTTTGTCCCCGCGTTTGGCGGACCAAGCGATGACGTCGCCTGCCGCATGCTGGAAAATGCGACAGGCTTGCGCGCGCAACCCATTATGGCCAAGGCGTTGGTGGTGGGGCTAGGGGCTTTGCATTCTTTTAGTTGTCAACAACCGCAAGCGCAATTATGACGCAGTTCGCCGCGCGAGTCACTGAGCCGCAGCCACCAACAGATACCAAGGCCGACGCCGAGATTTTTTTGGTGGAGTGCGCAAGAACGTTGCACTTGTATGGTGCGCCCGCGCATGTGTTGGAGGCGGAGTTGGTGCGCACGGGATCTCGCCTTGGATTGGCCGTGCAAATTTTCAGTCTTCCCACCTACCTCGCAATTTCTGTTGGCCCACTTGATCGCCAACGCACATTTCATTTGCGTGTTGATCCTGGCTCCATTCAATTAGGTAGCCGCGATCAAATGCATGTCATACAGCGCCAGGTTTTGGAAGGGGAATTGACGTGCGCTCAGGGAACACGTGCGTTTCGTGAATTACATTTGCGTCCCAAAGATTTTGGTTTGCTTTGGCAAATGCTGGCCTATGGATTGTCCGCCTGCGCCGCCGCCCGTTTTTTCACTGGAGGAATTCGTGAAATTGTGGCAAGCGCAATTCTGGGCATGCTGATTGGAACCATGGTTGTTCTTTTGAATATGAAAAGGGATCGCGCCGCGGTCACTGAATTTGTCGCGGGAATTATTGCGACACTTGGCGCGTGGATGCTGTCGTGGTCATTTCCACCCATGGGCACAAACATTGTTGTGCTTGCCAGCATTGTGTCGCTCCTTCCGGGTTACACGTTGACCACATCGCTGACTGAGGTGGCCACGCGCAATTTAGCGAGCGGCGGAAGCCGATTTGTTGGCGCGGTCATGACTTTATTGGCGCTGGGATTTGGTGTGGCCATTGGCGACAAAATTGTTGAGCATCTTCCGGCCATTCAAAACGCGGTCAGCGAGCCATTGTTGCCGTGGACCATTCTTCCCGCCGCATTCTTGATTGCCTTCGCCATGTTGATTCTGCTGCAAGCAAAAATAAAAGACAGCTTTATTATTTTGTGCGCGGTG
>CAJACJ010000262.1 GCA_903938205.1 uncultured bacterium | reverse complement strand
TGTTTGCTTGCCGAAGTTCAGGCGCTTACCGCAACTGGTTTAGTTGGTGCCGCAAAAAGAAAAGCTTCAGGTGTGGACGCAAGCCGCCTTGCAATGTTGATTGCGGTGCTAGAACAACACGGCGGACTTCGCCTAGGCGATCAAGATGTGTACGCCGCGGCGGCAGGCGGCTTAAAAGTGCTAGAACCCGCCGCAGATTTAGCTATTTCACTTGCAGTTGCAGGCGCCCGACTTGGCCGCGCCGTGCCAGATGGTTTCGCAGCAATCGGTGAAATTGGACTTTCTGGGCAATTACGCCCTGTTTCTCAAATGCACGAACGCATTGCCGCGGCCGCAAGGCGCGGTGTAACCCGCCTGGTTGTGCCCGCTTCACAAAAAGTTCAAGCGCCAAAGTCCCTTGAAATAATCAAAATTGAGCATATTTCCGCGGCATTTGAGCTTCTTACCCCAAACCCAACTGGCCAAAGCCGCGCCAAACCAGCTCGCCGTTAAGCCTGTTATGTCATTCAAAAACCGCCCAAAAATGAATTTTTTCTGCACTAATTGCAAAAAAATTCAAAATAAATTTGCAAAATAAAATTTTGCATGTTTAAAAAACACTCAACATCTTGTGGAACAACAACTTACAAACCCAACATAAGCCTTTAAAACCCCCCTAACGCCTTAAAAATCAATATTTTTATCACAAACACTACACAATAAAAAGAACGACACTATGATCTTGCCCTCAACTTACGGATCTGTTTAGACCGATAGGTTAAGAACTCCCTCCGGTCCTTGCCTTTGTGGCAAGGACACCGACGGCAGGGTGGATGACGCAAGGTACGAACCCAGGGTCAGGGTGAATACCAAAATTACTTTTATATCAGGAGCACATGCAATGAGTTTGACAAAATTTGTTGGTCTTCTCGCTTTCACTGCCGTTGCCACTTCGGCTACTGCAGCGTCTGTTGAGGCGACAAACGACACTAACGCGCAAATCGCTGAGTTGAAGAAGGAGCTCAATGAGTTGAAGAGCCAAAACGGAGACAAGTGGCTGACAGAAGAACGAGCAAGCCAAATCCGTGGCGTAGTTCAAGACGTAATGGCTGACGCGGACACCCGCTCCAGTCTTCAAGCAACCGCAGCAACCTCTGGCTACAACAATGGATTCTTCATTGCCAGCCCAGATGGAAACTTCAAGTTGCAAGTGAATGGTCAAGTTCAGGTTCGTAGTTCATACGCCTGGCAGACTAATTCTGCTTGGAATGCTTCCAAGACAGTTAATCCAAACGCAACCAAGGCTCAATACGGAACCGAAATTCGCCGAGCCAAGCTCAGCTTCTCCGGTAATGTTGTTGATCCAAGTTGGCAATACAAAGTAACCATGGCTTACTTGCCAGCCAACTCACAAACTGTTTCTGCAACAACTAGCCCATACAACACGGCTGGCGCGAACAGTGGTAATGGTTCAGCTTCAACCGCCAATCTTGAAGATGCGTACATCAACAAAGATATGGGCAACGGCATGAGCCTCATGATGGGTCAATTTAAGAGCCCATTCCTTCGTGAAGAACTTGTTTCTTCAGCCAATCAACTTGGCGTTGAACGATCTGTTGTGAACCAAATGTTCTCAACAGGTTGGACCGATGGTATTCAATTCACCGCCAAGAATGACAGCCTGATGGGCATGGTCAGCTTTAACAATGGTGGTAACAATGCCAACTTTGCAACGCAGAACATGAGCACCACAGACGGCGCCTACACACAATACGCCATCACTGGTCGTGTTCAGTGGCTCGCCTTCGGTAACTGGGCTCAATTCAACGACATGACAAGCATGCGTGGTGGTGGTCAAGGCCTTATGTTGGGTGCTGGTTTCAACTGGCAACACGGTGGTAACCAAAACACTGATGTCGCTACTGGTGGCGTGGGCTCAGCCAACACCGATGCTGGTTTCTTCACCTACACCGCTGATGCGTCATGGGACCTTGGTGGAGCGAACTTGTACGGAGCATTCTTTGGAAACTTCACCAGCAGTTTGCCTCAGCAAACCCTAGTTGGTGTTGGCGAAGGCAACGGTAGCTCCATCCAAAGCTACGGTGCTTTGATTCAAGGTGGTTACTTCATCAGCGACAACACCGAGTTGTTTGGTAGCTGGCAGTGGTATGAAACCGCAAACCAAGGCACCGGCAACAACCCTATCACCGTTGGTTCTAACAACGTGTTCAACGCTCAGATGAACAACATCTTCAGCGCTGGTTTGAATATTTACTTGACTAAGAATGTCAAGTTCACATTCGACACGGGTTGGGCAATGAACGGTATCGTCTTCCAAGGCGGTATTTACAACCAAGCTGTTGCTGGTACGAACTACCAAACAGCTGGTGATCAAAACAGTGGCGGTCAATGGCTTGGCCGTGCACAAGTTCAGTTGGTGTTCTAAGTCACTACTTACTTAAGACGTTATCCATCCTGACTTAGTAGTTGTCAGGGTTTCAAGACCAACCGCCCGGTTCCTTCTGGAGCCGGGCGGCTTTCTTTTTGGCAATCTTTGAGAAAAACTATGTGTTTTGCCGATTTATAGTGGCTGTGGATTAGCACCGCGGCGTTTGTGCATGCCAACCGTGGCCAAGTGTTGTAAGGGTTTATTGTTTTGCCGTGTTACTATGACCACCTCACTTTATGAATAAGGCCTCACATCAATCCATGCTTTGGATGGTTTCCAAACCGAACTCCAATCCACATTTCAATAAGGGGCAACTCTGTGCCGTGGTGGCTTGCGTGGTGGGTGTGGTCACACTGCCCCTGTTTGCGCTTGCGAGTGATGAATTAGGTCAACCCGCGCCAACAACCACCAAGGTGGCTGACAGTGGTGGGGCAAGCCTTGAGGCGCTTCTGCAGCGCATTGATTCGCTGGAACGCAAGAACAAATCATTGGACACGCAGGTGTCTGACCTAAAGGCGATTGAAGGTGAGAAATGGCTAAGCGAAGAACGCGCCGGGCAAATTCGAAGCGTGGTGGAGGATGTGCTTGCGGACTCCGAAACTCGCGCAAGTTTGCGCCAGGACGCCATGACCGCTGGTTGGAATGACGGATTCTTTTTGGCGAGTCCAGACGGGCGCTTTAAGTTAGAAGTGGGTGGATTTATTCAACCCGCGTTTATGTGGAGCAATATTAATCCGACTGGTAAGGACGACGTAGACCAACTTGCCAATAGATATGGATTTGGGTCTTGTGGTTTCAATGAACTGATTTTCAAGGGCCATGTATTTAGCCCAGCAATTCAATTCATGGTGAAGACGAATTTTGTTTTTAACCAAGCGGTGGGGATTGCACAAAATAATCCTGGTGGAAATGTTCAGGGCAGTGACAGTGGCCAACTTCAACTGCTTGATGCCTGGGCACGTATTAATTTCAGCGACAATTGGAGTCTGCGCTTTGGTCAATATCGCTTGCCATATGCGCGCGAACAACTTGTTGTAGATCAATATCAAATGGCGGTTAGTCGTTCAATTGTGTCGCGCAACTACGGTCTGTGGTATTCGCAAGGAATGGAGTTGCAATTTCAAGGCGATGACACGCGCTGGAATTTTTCGGTTGACAATGGAGCGACAGATAATGTTCTTGGTGAGGATTTAAAAGCCGTTGGCTCACAGCCGCTGAATAGTCCTTGGTCGGCGCAACAATCTTCTTTCAGCGTGAATTCCAGAATTGAATGGAAGCCATTTGGTGCATGGGATGACTTTAATAGTTTCACAAGCCCGGTGGGTGAACAAGCGGGAATGCTTTTGGGGTTTGCGTATCACACACAGATGACCACACCAAGTTCTGCGTTTGATACATCGTCAACAACACAGAGTGGAAAGAATGAATGGAACAGCGCAACGGTCGATGGTCAGTGGAATTTTGGTGGGGCAAGTATTTTTGCCTCAGGCTATTTCAACTACATCAACTCGAACGCCAGTTATAGAGCTACCCAACTTAATCCGCCTGCAAATCAGAATTTTGGCTACATAAGCGCTTATGGGTTTACCTTTCAACCCGCAATGTATATAGACCCCAAGGTTGAAATTTTTACTCGCTATGAATATTCATGTTGGAGTTCCACACAGCCAGCTCCTCCAGGTTCTTTAAGTCAACAGGGTCCACTTAATATTGTGACCGCTGGTTTAAATTGGTACCTAGACGGTCAGGATTTGAAATGGACCACCGATTTTGGAATGAATGTTGGATCTGATGTTGGTGCTAGTTACATTGATACCGCTTCGGGCTGGCGTGCTTCGGGTGAAGGTGAGTTTGTGTTCCGTACTCGCCTGCAGTTGATTTTCTAAATCACAACCGTGCTTGTCATTCTGCTGCTCAACATTGCGGCTTTTTGTTTTATTACGGTGATAAATATGAACAAATTGACCTGTGAAAAGGCTTTGTCTTAAGCCTTCTGCCTGCATCGTTACACTCGCTTTATGTCCGCCAGCCATAGCCCCGCTAGCCACACCCAAACAATTCACCGTGTAGAAGTGCGCCCAAGACCTGGGTGTGTGGATGTGCGTGGCTCGTCGCTGCTGAAACGTGTCATTGCGGATGGTGGCGTTAATGCGCGCGTGATTGATTACGCCCAGGTGTATTTAATAAGTGGTGAACTCAATCAGAGCGACCTTCTGTTTATAAGCCAACAATTGTTGGCAGATCCTGTGACCCAGATTGCGTTTGCTGGCACATCTGCGCAACCAAAGTCTGGTTGCACAATAGAAGTTCATCCACTTGCTGGTGTGACGGATCCCGCCGCAGAAAGCGTGGAGCTTGCGGTGGAAAAACTGGTGGGCAAGGTGGTGCAGGTTCGAACTGGCGAACGCTGGGACTTTCATGGTGCAACCAAGGCGCAGGGCGAAACGATTGCGGAAAAATATTTGGCGAACAAGGTTGTGCAAGCCGTTCACGTGGTGCCGTACATGCCTACGCAATTTCCTGCGGGTGCCGCGCGCTCGGTTGAAGTGAAAGAAATTCCACTACTTGGTTTAAGTGACGCTGAACTTGAGAAACTAAGTCGACAAGCGCATTTGTTTTTGGACCTGCAAGAAATGCGCGCCATTCAGTCGTATTACCGTGGCTTGGCGCGCGAGCCGCGTGAGATTGAACTTGAAACACTGGCGCAAACATGGAGTGAGCATTGCGTTCACAAAACTTTAAAAAGTCGCGTCAGTTACAAAGAAAAATCTCTTGCGATTGGTTCCCCAAGTTTGTTGGGTCGAGCTGGAAAAATTTCTGGTCATGTTTCTGGTGACTTGGGTGAATTAGTAATTGACAATTTACTGAAACACACTGTTGCGGCTGCCACGCACTCGCTTATGGATGCCACTAAACCCGGCGCGATTGATTGGTGTTTGAGCGTGTTTGTGGACAACGCTGGCGTGATTGCTTTTGACGACACACACGCCTTGTGCATGAAAGTTGAAACCCACAATCATCCAAGCGCGATCGAACCATACGGCGGGGCTGCGACTGGTATTGGTGGTTGTATTCGCGATGTCATGGGAACGGGTCTTGCGGCTAAACCGATCGCGTGTACTGATATTTTTTGTGTTGCTCCACCAGACACGCATGTGCCCAAGGGTTGTTTGCCGCCCGCGCGCGTTTTGCGCCAGGTTGTTGCAGGCGTGCGCGACTACGGCAACCGCATGGGCATTCCAACCGTCAATGGTGGTGTGTGGTTTGATCCGCGCTATGTTGGAAATCCGCTGGTGTATTGCGGCGTTGTTGGTGTTTTGCCGCGTGAACTTGTTCGTGGTTTGGTGCGAGCGGGAGACAGAATTATTGTGTTGGGTGGAAAAACTGGTCGCGACGGAATTCATGGTGCGACATTTTCTAGCGCTGAACTCACTGATTCTCACGCTGATGAGTTTGGGCACGCGGTACAAATTGGAAACGCAATTACACAAAAGAAAACATTGGACGCCATTCTTGCCGCACGTGATGCGGGTAACAAGCCGCTCTTTCATGCCATTACCGATTGCGGTGCTGGTGGTTTCTCTAGCGCCGTTGGTGAAATGGGAAAAGATATTGGCGCGTTGGTCAACCTTGATCGAGCACCACTGAAATACGACGGTCTTACTCCAACCGAGGTTTGGATTAGCGAGGCTCAAGAACGCATGGTGCTTTCGGTTCCAGTTGCAAACATTGCTGCGCTTCAAAATTTGTGTGATGACCATGGCGTCACGCTGTGTGATTTGGGTGAGTTTGGAACACCAAATAAGGAATTGATTTTGTTGTGGAACGGTTTGGAAATGGGCCGCTTGTCAATGTCGTTTCTTGATGGGGGGTTGCCTAACCCGGTGCGTGAAGCGGTGTGGGATGGTGATTGGCACGCGCGGTATGGGCCGGTGGGTGTGTCGTTTGGTGGGGCGGATAGTGGGAAAATAAGTTCCACAACAAGTGCGCTTACAAGCGCGACAATGATTGCTCCAACACATATACATGGCGGATTGCTTGACACGCTTTGCACTCTTCTTGCGCACGCCAACATTGGAAGCAAGGCGTGGATTATCCGTCAATACGATCATGAGGTTCAGGGCACAAGCGTCATCAAGCCGCTTGTTGGAAAGTTTGGTGCGCCAGGTGATGCCGCGGTATTGCAACCACTTCCACATTCAACGCGTGGGGTTTCTATAGCCAATGGTCTTGCCACGGGCCTTGCCGCGGATCCATACATCATGACCCTGGCCGCAATTGATGAGTGCGTGCGCAACCTGGTGTGTGTTGGTACGGATCCAACCAAGATTGCAATTCTAGATAATTTCTGCTGGCCTTCGTGCAAAGACCCTCGACACATGGGAAGTTTGGTGCGCGCATCTGAGGCGTGCTTGGATGGAGCCTTGGCGTATCGAACGCCATTCATTAGTGGAAAAGATTCTCTGAATAATCAGTTCACAACCGAGAGTGGTGAGACAATTCATATTCCTCCAACGCTTCTTATTTCTGGTTTGGGGATAGTTGCCAATGTTGAAAACGCCATCACCATGGACGCAAAAGTGGCTGGAAACATGCTTGTTTTAGTTGGTTTGACTGATGAACACATGGGTGGTTCACATAGATCCATGCTTGGAGATTTCGAAAACATGAACGCCCAATTGCCGATAGTTGATTTGGAAATGGGTCCTAAGACGGCGCGCGCGGTTGCTGCGTGCATTGCGTCTGGTTGTGTTGCAAGCGCACATGATGCAAGCGAGGGCGGTGTGTTGTTGGCTGCTGCGGAAATGGCCTTTGGTGGCGATCTTGGTCTTGAAATTTATTTAGACGCCGCGCCCTGTGCAAAAAATATTTCACTTGAAGAGCGTGCGTTTGGTGAAACCCCAAGTCGTTATTTGCTTGAAGTGGCACCGAATAATATTTCTGCGCTAACAAAAATGCTTGATGGTGTTGCCCACGCCGTCATTGGTCAATTCAACAACACGGGTTTACTTGTGGTGGGTCATGAAAAAATATCAGTTGATGTGTTGCGATCGGCCTGGAAAAGTGCTGGAGACAATTGGTAAACCATGAAACAGTTTCCAATATTTACAAAAGTGGTTGGCACGAAAACAACACGCTCTGTGTGTCGTCCTGTTTGCAAAATTGTCTTTGTGGAGATTTTGTAAGCATGAAATCCGTAAAAGCTTTGGTTATCACGGCGCCGGGAATAAATTGCGACACCGAGTTATCACAGGCTTTTTCTGCGGCGGGTGCTCAACCAGAAAGTATTTTGCTTTCGCGCCTTATGCGCGAACCCAGCCTTGTGGATCGGTTTGACTTAATCGGTTTGCCTGGTGGATTTAGTTACGGTGACGATATTGCGGCGGGAAGAATTATGGCGGCCTTAATGCGCCGCGAAATGTATCCAGCAATTTCTGCTGCAATTGCGCGTGGTACTCCAATGATTTGTCCGTGCAATGGATTTCAAATCGCGGTGCAGGCGGGATTGTTGCCCGGTCCTGCTGGTGATTCGACTTCTACTTCACCGCCATTTTTGAATTTAAATGCACAAGATCAGTTTAAATTAAGTTCGTGGCCACGCACGGCCGCCACACCAACCGTGGCGCTTGCAACAAACATTGGTGAACGCTTTCATGATGCGTGGACGCGCGTTGAAATTCCAAACAACACAAAATGTGTTTGGACGCGTGGTCTTTCTCTAGTTGAAAATTGTGACATGCTTCCCAGCGCCCATGGTGAGGGACGATTTATGACCGATGCAAAAACACTTGAAATGCTGGAAAAAAGAGGTCAAATCGCGCTGCGGTATGTGGCGGATGAAAACTTTAATGGCAGCACGAACGCCATTGCCGGAATCTGCGATCCAAGTGGTTTGGTGTTTGGGCTTATGCCGCATCCCGAGCGCTTTACACGTTGGACGCAACACCCTTGGTGGACGCGCCTGTCAACTCATGAACGAAGCACTGACACGCTTGGACTTTCCATATTTAAAAATGCGGTGGCGTATGTGAATGACTATGCTTCGAGTCAGTTATGAGCAAGAAAACACTTCGATATGGCGTTGTTGGCGCGGGTCGCATGGGTCGCCACCACATTCGTTTGGGCACCCAACTTGAGGGGGTTGACCTTGTAGGAATTGTTGATCGCGAAGAGTCGCGCCGCAATGAAATGACGCAAACATTTGGTGGAAAGGGTTTCGCAACCGTTGATGAGTTGATTGCTCATGGCGTGGATTGCGTGGTCATTGCGACGCCAACCGTTCATCATCGCGCCGCGGCGGAGGCCCTGCTTGCCAAGGGCGTTCATTGCCTTATTGAAAAGCCACTGGCCCCAAGTGTTGTGGAAGCGCGCGCAATTGCTAACGCCGCCGCCAAGTCGGGCGCCATTCTTCAGGTTGGTCACGTTGTTCGTTATGACCCAGTCATGGTGGCAATTCGTCAACTCGCTTTGGGCATGCCGCGCTTTATAGAAATTGATCGCATTAGTCCAATGACGTTTCGAAGCGTTGATGTTGGAGTTGTGCTTGACATGATGATTCATGATCTTGATCTGTTGTTGATGTTGCTTGAACGCGAACCAACTGAAGTACACGCAAGCGCTGTGAGCGTGTTGGGCGATAGTGAAGATGTATGCAACGCTCGACTTACATTTGCTGCTGGACCAGATGGTCATTGTTGTGTGGCCAATGTCACCGCAAGCCGTTTGGCGTTGAAGACCGAGCGAAAAATTAGATTGATTGGTTCGGATGCATACATGAGCGCTGATTTTGTGGAGCGCAAGGGAACGGTGATTCGCAAAACCGCCAATCAAGAAAAATTAACGTCTGTGAAAAAAAGTCTGAAAGATGGCGAGGATTTAAGCAGTGTGAACTGGCTTGATCTTGTGTCGGTTGAACCACTTGATGTGAAAGCGGGGGAGCCGCTGAAGTTGCAACTTGAGGATTTTGTGGACGCAATTCACACCGGAAGAAAACCTTTCGCAGATGCGGAAGCTGGATTTGCCGCGGTGCGAACCGCTGAGCGAATTGTGGCCGCTGCCAAGTCGTTGGACAGCGCAAGGATGTAACAACACATGCGCATTGGATCACATCGAAGCGCGGCCGGTGGCGTTGCGAACGCCATTCGTGAGGCTGTTGATCTTGGACTTGATTGTGTGCAATTATTCACGGCAAATCAAAGGCAATGGAAGCCTCGCCAGCCTTCTGCGCAAGAGTGCGCTGATTGGTTTGCGGCGCTTAAGAACGTAGGTTGGAGCAATCCAGAAGACCATCGCGTTGTCAGCCACAATAGTTATTTAGTGAATCTTGCCAGTCCAGATATGGCGGCAAGAAAAAAGTCCATCGCGCTGCAGCGAAGTGAATTGGAGCGTTGTGAAATGCTTGGCATTCGTTTGTGTGTCATGCATCCTGGCGCGCATTTAAGTAGTAAGCGATCGCCACAAGAAAAAAATAATTTACTGGCTGATCCAAACAAAGAGGAGTTGGCTGGTATCAAGCGCCTAGTTTCAAGTTTGGATCAGCTTCATAAAGAGTTGCCCGGCTACAAGGTGTTTACCTGTCTAGAAAATACGGTTGGTGCTGGCACAACACTGGGATACAACTTCAACCAACTTGCCTTGGCCAGAGAGTTGGTTCAGGATCCGAATCGAATTGCTTTTTGCATTGATACATGCCACGCTGTTGCTGCTGGCTACAACATGGACACAACCACAAGCGCAAATGCAACTTTGAAATTGATAGACCACCACTTGGGCTTCAAACAGGTGCGGGTTATTCACGCCAACGATTCGCTTTTTCCGTGTGGTAGTCGCAAGGATCGTCACGCGCACATTCTTGATGGCGCGTGTGGCGCATCTTGTTTTAGATCTTTGACCAAGGTTGCGGCCTGGAAAAATGTTCCCGTGATACTTGAAACCGCCAAAGAGGGTTTGTTTCAAGGCAGGAACTGGGATGTAGTAAACGCGGAGAGGTTGCGTTCTGGATGTGGTGCGAAGCCTAGTGTGAAATCCGCCAAAGCAAAATATGCTGCAACACGTTTTTCGAAATCATCGGCTGCAGCTGTTTTGTTTTTTGCGATACTGATTGTCTTTAATACGGCATGTAAAACAAAAACACTTGATCAAATTCGTGGTGATACACCTACGGAAACAGCGACTGTTTTTCGCGGTCCAACCGCTCCAACCGTTGATGAATCTGTTTTACTGTCGCGTGGAAAAAGCCAAATTGATTCTGGTGAATATGACAACGCCCTTATTACTTTTCAAGAAATCCTGCAAGAAAATCCAAAGCTTCCAGATGCGTGGGTTGGTGTTGGTCAAGTCCAAGCGTTGAAAAAGGATTGGACCCAGTCGGAATCGGCGTACTCAAACGCGGCCGAACTTGATTCTGGAAATTTTGACGCACAGTTTGGCCGTGGAAAAGCCCTGCAGGTTCTGAATCAATTAGTTGATTGCATTCGCGCATATCACCGCGCGCTTCTCATTCGACCGGATGATTTTGACGCAAATCTGAACATGGCGACCGCATATTTGCAACTTGACGAGGGTCGAAGCGCAATTGTATTTGCGGAAAAAGCCGTCAAACTAAAGCCTGATTCTGGAACGGCGCGGATTAATCTTGGGGTGGCCTATGAGTTATCTGGAAAACCAGACTTGGCCATTGCGCAATATGAATTAGCCGCGGAGTTGATGGAACCAACGCCTCAACTTTTAACAAACCTTTTAAACGCGTATGCGCAAAGCAAGCGCTACCGCGAAGCCGTGAACGCGGCGTTGTTGTTGGTCAAACTCGCCCCGCGCTCCAATAGTTACGAGCGACTTGGATGGGCTTATTTTCGTGTTGGTGATTACGAAAAAAGTTTGGCAAGTTACCGGGACGCCGTTCGAATCGATCCCAAACACTGGCCATCGTGGAATGGTATTGGAGTTAACTTGCTGAACGCCTGGGTTGTTGGTGGTAAAAAAGATGCGTTTCTGCAAGCATCTGCCAAGGCTGCTTTCGAGCGATCGCTTCTACAGAATCCCGAGCAACCCAAAGTTGCAAAGTTAATCAAGGCATACAAGTTGTAATTATGGAAAATCTAGATCCACTGAAAGCAATGCAGGAAATGGTTCTTGTTGCCGAAAAGAATAAGCCATTGACCGCGGAACAAGTCAACATGGCGCTTACCGCAATTTTTAGCGGACAACTTGAAACCCCAATCATTGAACGATGGTTGCGCCTGGTCTCTGGACATATTCCTACGGCGCCAGAAATTTTTGGTGGTGTTCAAGCTTTGTTGAATTCATCCACGCCAATTCCAACAAATATTGCGTGCGAAAAAATTATTGACACGGCAGGCACGGGCGGCGCTCCTAAAATGCTGAATGTGAGCACGCTTTCAGCGCTTGTAATTGCCGCGTGCCGTGGAATTGTTGCTAAAAGCGGAAACCGATCTCGCACTGGATTTGGTTCTTCTGAAACACTTGCGGCTCTTGGCGTCAATATTCAAGCTGAACCAGATTTACAAGCAAAAATGCTTGCGGAGTGTGGGTTCTGTTTTTGCCTGGCGCCCAAACATTATCCCGCGGCCCGTTTCGCTGTTGATGCCCGCAAGGCCATCGGAACCCCGACTCTTTTTAACGCAATCGGTCCGTTGTCAAACCCAGCGGGCGCAATGCGTCAGGTGGTGGGTGTTTGGAGTCGCGATTTATTGCAACCTGTTGCGGAAGTACTTGCTCGCCGCGGGGCAATAAAGGCTTTTGTGGTTCATAGCGCGGATGGATTTGATGAAGTCAGCGTGAGTGATAAAACCTATGCCGTTGAAATTGTTCGTGGTCGAATTATGGGGGATGTTATTTTTGAACCAGAACAGTTTGGAATTTCAAGAAGCAAAGCTCCGCCGCGTGGCGCTGAAAACTTGGTTGACGCCACGACGCATTTCAGAAGACTGGCTTCTGGTATTGATCGCGGTTCATCGCTTGATTTGGTTTTAATAAATGCGGCCGTTGGTTTAATGGTTGCCGACAAAGCCAGTGATCCAAAATCTGCGGCAGGTCTGGCATTGGACGCTATTCAATCTGGTCGCGTCAATACTCTTCTTGAAGATGTAATTCGACTTTCAAATCAATAAATCTTTCGGAAAAAGGGCCCGCTTTTAGAATGTGTTGCGCCGGGTCGTCATTCTTTGTTGGTGCGTGATGGAATCTTTGGACTACTTGTTGCCTTGGTGCTAGTGGCTTCTGTTTCAATTGGCTTGTCTTTCAAGCCAGAAGCCGCCACGGACTTGTGGATTGATTTTTTCATTTTGGCAGCCGCGTGTCTTGCGGTGGCTTCAGTTGTGTTTCGGGGTTTAGTTTGCGTTTATGCGGTATTTATATGTGTTTGTTGTATTGGAATTGCGTGGGGCGGGCACGCTGTAACAAGAGAGTCTTTTGGAAATACGCGCTCATTTGTTGGTGCTGATCAGGTGTTGATTCATTTTCAGGCCTGCCTGCTTGAAAATTTCAAACAACCAGATATTGGTGAGGAAGATTTGTTGGATTCATTTCAGAAAGCGGTAGAGCCGCCGCGATATCGCGCGTTGGCGGAAATAATTGAAACAAAAAATAGTGACGGAGTGACTGCGTGTAATGGGACAGTAACGCTATTTATAGATGGAAACGGATCTGAATTTTCTGTTGGAGATGAGGTTGCAGGGGTGGGTTGGTTGCGTGGTCTTGGGGCCCCACAAAATCCTGGTGAGCCAGATTTTAGAATTCGTGCGTTTCGAAATAATCACGCTGGAAATATTTCGGTGGCTGGCAATCTAAAAATAATTACAAAGACTAGTTTTACAAACAACCTTTTCACATTCATTCGTGAACAATCGTGTGCGTGGGTGGACCACAACCTGCTTTCTGTCATGAACGGCATAGCGCCCCCTCAAATTCAAACACTGGTTGTTGCTATGACAACGGGTCGTCAACTTCCTGGGTACAGGGCGCTTCGACAAAGTTTTTCGGGTAGTGGCTTAAGCCATTTTTTGGCGATTAGTGGCTTTAACCTGGCTATTTTATTTGGTGCGGTTTGGGTTTGTATGGAGTTGTTTCATTTTCCATGGGTTTTTCGTGGTTGGTTTCTT
>CAJACJ010000261.1 GCA_903938205.1 uncultured bacterium | reverse complement strand
GGAGGACACGCATCTCACTGAAACACATTTGCATGAGCTGGTGAAGCGCTTCAAGGCGCTCATTCTTGATCGCACCGGCAAGAAATTTCCCAATGATCCAATGGATCAACTCATTGGCTCCATTGCCGCGGTATTCCGCAGTTGGATGAACGATCGCGCCATTGTGTACCGCGCCAAATATCGTATTCCCGCGCAATGGGGCACCGCTGTCAATGTGCAAGCCATGGTGTTCGGCAACACTGGCGATGATTCCGGCACCGGCGTCGCGTTCACGCGCGACCCCGCGACGGGCGAGAATGTTTTCTACGGCGAGTACCTGGTGAACGCGCAAGGCGAGGATGTTGTCGCCGGAATTCGCACGCCACTTCCCGTGGATCAAATGGCGCAAAATAAAAACATGGCGCCGGCATTCGCGCAACTTGTGAAAGTGCGCAAGACACTTGAGAAGCGCTTCGGCGACGTGCAAGATTTTGAATTCACCATTGAGCGCAAAAAATTATGGATGTTGCAAACGCGCCGCGGCAAGCGAACGGCGCTGGCCTATGTGCGCATTGTGCATGACATGGTGCGCGAAGGTTTGATGAGCCCCGAGGACGCCATCGCATCGAGCGATCCTGAGGCCATGAATCAATTGTTGCAACCTATTTTTGATCGACATGCCTACGAAGCCGCCCGCACGCAAGGACGTTTCTTGTGCAAGGGTTTGCCAGCGGGTCCAGGCGCGGCCAGCGGTGAAATTGTGTTGACCGCAGGCAAGGCCGAGGAAATGGTGAAAAATGGAAAGCGCGTTGTGTTGGTGCGCGTTGAAACAAGTCCTGAAGATTTGCGCGGCATGATCGCCGCCGATGGAATTCTCACGGCGCGTGGTGGCGTGAGCAGTCACGCCGCTTTGGTTGCGCGTCAAATGGGCAAGGTGTGCGTTGTTGGCGCCGGCTCGCTTGAAGTGGACTATCACAAGGGCACCGTTTCATGCGACGGTAAAATCCTGCGTGAAGGCGACTCGCTTTCAATTGACGGAACCACGGGCGAAGTCTTCACTGGTTCAATCGACACCGCCGACAGTGAACTGAAGCAAGTCTTGATCGCCAAGACCATGAAGCCCGCGGACAGCGATATTTACCGCTACTACGCCTTCGTGATGAAGTTGGCGGACAAGTATCGACGTCTTGGCATTCGCACCAACGCCGACACGCCGGAGCAAACACATAACGCGCTGGCTTTCGGCGCCGAAGGCATTGGCCTGTGCCGCACTGAGCACATGTTCTTTGAGGGTCATCGCATTGACGCCATGCGCGAAATGATTTTGTCGCGCACGGAAGTTGCGCGCCGCGCCGCGCTTGCCAAGTTGTTGCCGTTTCAACGCGGCGACTTTGAGGGCATTTTCCGAGCTTTGAATGGCGCGCCCGCATGCATTCGTTTGCTCGATCCACCGCTGCATGAATTCTTGCCCAACGATTCCGCAACGCAGCAAGCGCTTGCCAAAAAGCTTGGCGTCACCACGGAACAAGTGGCAGCGCGCGTGCATGAACTACACGAGTTCAACCCCATGCTTGGTTTCCGTGGTTGTCGCCTTGGCACCGTGTATCCCGAGATCAGTGAAATGCAAGTGCGCGCAATTTTTGAAGCCGCGGCGCAAGTGCAATCCGAAGGCATCAAGGTTCGACCCGAGATCATGATTCC
>CAJACJ010000260.1 GCA_903938205.1 uncultured bacterium | reverse complement strand
CCTTCATACACGGCAAGCGTTTGCTTGCCTTCGCCAAAATTGAATTGCGCCCCAACCGGTAGCGGCCACTGCGCGCCGACCAACTTCAGCAACGCGTCCCGTGACGAAGTTGTTTGCGGCTCAGTTGCTTGCAGCGCAATCGTGGAGAAAATCGCGCCTTCAAACACCGTCGCGCCCACCACGGAGTTTGCTTGTGATTCAACCGGCCACATGTGCCAGCCCTTTTTAATTTTCACCTGAATCGCAACCGGCACCATTGCGCCAGGCCGCACCGCGCCGCTCGGGATTTCGCTGTTGGCGCGAACCGAGTCGCGCGAGTCATTGAAGGTTTGCTGAGTGACCGCCTTGAATTTTCCAGTCGTGCCAATTTGCGGCAGGGCGGAAGGAGTTTGCCCTTGCGCCAATGAAACGGACAGGGCAGCGGCAATCGCCACCATCCAACAAGAAATCACGTGCGTCAATCTCATTTGAACGAGCCTAGCAGCCTAGTCGAGCTGAATTTACCCATTTTGTTGCCGCATGTTCGCTTCAGTCACTTGAGATTTCAGCGGATTTCCTGTACAATCACACACCCGTTCCTTGTTGGAATGGGTCCCGTCCGTTTCACGATCGAATCCCATGACTACAAGTTTTCTCAACATGGTTTCGTCGACCACCTTCCTGCGATGACGCATTTGAGCGTCCATCTTGGAAGTTGGTGTCGCCTTGGCGTGCTGCCAAGCGTGACTGAAGGTTTATTCGTGGAGACCGCGTTGTAAAGGTCGCCCCGAGCAAGCCTTGATTGTCCAAATTGGACAGTCATTGGACGGGTCACGCCGCGGTGCCGTACCGAGCGTGACCCGCGTTTTTTTTAACGGCGACAACTTTGTGCCACTGCGTAACTCAACAATCCAATTCTCGTAACTCAAAAATAGAAGAGACATCCAATGAATAGTGAAACACTCCGCATTCTTGATTCCATCGCCCGCGACCGCAACATTGACCGTGAGATTTTGCTCATGGATCTTGAGCAAGCCATGGTCAGCGCCGCGCGCAAGCATTTCAACAGCGAAAATCTGGAGGAGTTTGGTTGCGAGATCGACCGCCTCAATGGTGGCATGCGCATTTGGCGCAATCTTGAAGAGGGCGCGCAAGAGGAAATTCCACTCGCGTCATTGGGTCGAATTCCTGCGCAAACCGCCAAGCAAGTGATGATTCAGAAATTCCGTGAAGAGGAGCGCAACAGCCTGCTTGAGGAATTTTCCAAGCGCCAAGGCGAGCTTGTCACGGGCACCGCGCAAATGTACGAAGGCGGTTCATTGGTTGTGCAAATTGACCGCGCCGAAGGCTTCATGCCGCGCAGTGAGCAAATTCCAGGCGAGCAATTTCAACCAGGCGACCGCGTTCGCTGCCTCATTCTTGATGTGCGCGACGCCGGCCACCAAGTGAAAATTGTTTTAAGCCGCGCGCATCCAGATTTCATTCGCCGTCTGTTTGAGGCCGAGGTTCCAGAAGTTGCCGAGCGCGTGAT
>CAJACJ010000259.1 GCA_903938205.1 uncultured bacterium | reverse complement strand
TTGGGCCGCTGCGTGGAGCACGCTCAATGGTGAGGCGGAACTTTGGGTCGTTCTTTTTCTGCACAATGCGGCTAATGAGTTCGTTGGGAGTGAAGTACAGGAACATTTTTTCCTGCACATTCAGGAACAGCGCCAGGCTGTGCCAAAATCTACGGCTGGGTTGAAATGATTCGCCGCTAAGTTCAATTTTTCCTTTGAAGGCGTACTTGGTGTTCTTGTCGCCAATTGGATCGGGTTGCGTTTGCGGCACAAAGTTTAAATCGCTTAGGCCAATGTTGCGTGTTTCAAATGTTGGAAACATGTCACGCGATTCTTTTGTGCGTAGAGTTTTGACGTCACCAGGATTGCTCACGAAGCCGGGATACGCCATGGTTGCCACGATTTCGCCGTGAAGTGTGGGCGTTGGTTGCACCCCAGTTGGCCAGACCCTTGCCGGACTTGGTGTGGCAGGTTGTGGTTGATTGGCTGGCGTTGGTGTGGAGGAGAAACTTGGATTGACGAAGTCGAACATGGAATGCCTCTAAAAAGTGTGATTGAAATAAATTGAACTGAAATGAAATTGAAGTGTGAGTAGGAAGATTGAAATTCAAACGGATGAGACGATGGAGACGCATGTGTTGTAAGCGTCTATAGATAGAACGGATGAATATTGAAGGTGTGACATGGTGAGTGAATGAGTGAATAAATGAGCTTTGAAACTGGCTTGTACAGTGAGTTATTGAGTGTGATCATTCAATAGACTTTCAATGACTCCGAATTACTGGGGAATAACAATTGAGCCACGCGAACGCGTTCTTGAATTGCGTTGAATCCAAGACATGGAAGTGCTTGGAGTGAGGGGTTGGGCGATCTGCTGCTCCATTTGTTTGGCGATCTCTTCAATATTTGGATTGGCCGTCAGACTTTTCCACGCGCCATCTTGAAAGGTGAACTTGTAGCGGGGGTCCGCGATGCGCGTGAATGGGAAGTTTGTGTCGCGGCATTGGACAATTCGCTTGACTGGAAATTCTGGAAATGGTCGCAGCACTCGTCCACAAATTTGTACGGCTGGTCCTTTTGACGACGGCCTACAGAAGACGGTCTTCATTTGCGGGCAATCAAATCCTTCGGCAAGAACAAGCATGGAGCACAACACATCCAACTTGCCATTCATGTAGTCGGCAATTTGTTGCTCACGATCGCTTTCGCCGTCCACAACGGCGGCACGGGCGCCACCTTGGGTCAACATGCGGGCGCATTCATCGGCCTCTGATTTGAAACGAAAGAACGCCGCGGCCTGGCCCCAACTTTGCGGATCACTGAGCCAACATTGGGCCACGGATTGCGGCGAATATGTGTCCAAACAATAATGATCGAACTTGCTCAGCCAACCTTCGCGAATGAGTTCGCGAATGCTGACATCGCGAATGACTTTCTCAAAGCACAACTTGATGCGATCTTGCCGAAATGGCGTGGCGGTTAAACCCAGCACCAACTTGGGACGCATCATGGAATGCAGCGAAGCCATGCTCATAGCGCCGTCGTGATGGGCCTCATCGACAATGAGTAGATCAACCTCCGGCGGCGAACGGTCGAACATGGAAATAGTTTGCATGTCAACGTTGAAACCAAACGCGACATTTTCATCGGCGGCTTGCGTGAGCAAATTGCGACGCATGGCGGTCCATCCAACTCGAAGGCCATACGTGCGTTGAAGAATGCTGGCGGTGGCAAGACCCATGAAAGTTTTGCCGGAACCAGTGGGACTGAGCACCAACGCCGAACGCTCGCTGGAGCGAAGATCGTGGTTCTGAGAATCATTTGATTTATTGGTGTGTTTGC
>CAJACJ010000258.1 GCA_903938205.1 uncultured bacterium | reverse complement strand
CCAAGCGCGGGTGGAAGCGCCACGCCCGATTCAAGCGCCACCAATTTTGTCATTCCGCAAGACAACTTATTTCCCAACCGCGCTCTGACATCTTCGCGTGTTGATATTGCCGCCACCTCTATTGCGGATTTCCGAGCGCTGATTGAACAAGGCGCGACCTCTGCTTACTTTTCCAAGGATTTTAATTTTGACTCAACTGGCCGCTTGCCGTGGTCGGATAGAGAGGGGACAACGTCCAGCAATCTTGGCTACATCCGCAATCGAATTTACAACGCGCTCTTTGGCGCGCCCATTGTTCCAACTGGCCGCACATCCAATGGTTTGTGGGGCTATCCGCGCGCGGAAAAAGTTGCTCCAAGCATGAATCGTCTTGATGGCATGGTGGCGGGTCCATTGCTCGCGGGCAATTGCAGTTCAATACAAATTGATTGGACTTGGAGTACGGGCACCGCGCGTTTTGAAACTCCAGAAGGAACGCCATTGCTGGCGCAACTTCCGGCGGCTCCAGTGCGTGCAAACAAAGCTGTCTTTGATGTGCCACTTGCAGGTTTGACAACTGTGCCTTGGCCTGTGCAACCATTTCTGCAACTGAATTCAAATGGCTCGCTGGTTCTGCTTGATCCCGCAAATACACCAATCAGCATCACCAAGAACGACAATAGTTCCGAGGCCTCACAAACTTTGGGTTTGTCTCGCAACATTCCGTGGTTCGGCTTGCCTGACTCCATGTTTCCAATTGCGCAGCGCAGTGGCGTGACGCGTTTAGCTGGCCCGCTGATCACTGATGTTCCATCTTCAATTGCGGGACCGGCTTATGCAACGCCGATTCGCGCGTTGACTCCCTCGGCTGCAAGCACAACGACCACATTTACTGCAGCGTCCGCCACAACCGATTTTGAAACCATCGCCATTGCCACGCCACCAATTGATTGCGCGCGCATTGAAGGCACAAGCGCCATTGTGCGGCCACTATCAACTCTGACCGAGGTCTACAGCTATCAAGCCATCTTTGGTCCAAATGGCGACCAACCATTTCGCGAAGTGCGCGTTCCCGGCGGCACCGAGCGCGTATTGAGAAATGATTACACGCCATGGCCAACCGCGTTGCGTTTCACCATAACGCTGCATGACCCAAAGTTGGCGCTGGCACAAGGGCGCGTGTTTCAATTTGTGGTGGACCTACCAAAGGCTGATCGATAATGAACTCCGTACAACGTCAACATATTTTTTCAAATCACATGCGTTCCTGCGCTTGGCGACGCGGCAACGCGTTGGTGTTGGTGTCCGCCATGTTGGTGTTGTTGGTTCTTATTGCAACTGCGTTCTTGTCGCGCACACAATCGCAGCGGGGAACCGCCGCCGCCATGCAGGATGCAAGTGGTGATGACCGCCGAATTGATTCGATTAAGAAACAACTGGCGGCTGAAATTGCCATGCACTTGTTTGTGAAGCCCATTGATCCAAGCGATCCGCTTAATACTGGACTTTTTAACTATATTGGAGGTAATAGCGCGGGAAACCGCATTCCTCCAGGCATGTACTCGGTTCGCTACGGCGTTGAGTCTGCATCCAAAAGTGGCGCAGGCAAGGGTGATCAACTGAGCAATGTTGTTGACCCTTCAAAGGATCCCGCAAGCAACGGCGCGCTTTTAACGGGCTCTGATAATTTTCCAGACGGTTACAACTTCGCGCCCTACAGCGTAATTCCTTGGACCAATTGGCCGGACTTTCTTGCGCCAACTTCCACAGTGTCTGGCACGCGATTTATCGTCACGGGCGAAGCCAACGGCAACCCACTCGGCAATCCAGGCTTTGGCGACACGCGTTGGTTGCGTAGTTCGGAGCCCGTGCGCAAAACACAAAATGATGTCGCATCACCAGGTGAGCCAGGTTTGTATCCCGAACCTAATGGCGATCGCTTTAGTCATTGGCCGCACTTGTCGTGGTTGCCAACATCCGCCAATGGATATCGACTTATAAAAGATATTGCGGATATTGAATCAACCCTGTTGCAAGGTGGCATGGACCAACAAAACAACGACGCCTTTGGAACACCCTACGAACAATGGTTGCCGGATGTTGTTCCAACTCCAATCGCCAACGCGGGCACAGATCCATTGGCGGACAACTCCGCGTGGGTGACTGCGTTTAAAACCAGAAGAGATGTGTGGTTCACTCGCAGTGGCTATCAAGATGCGGTATTGAATGCCTCAGCCGCAAAAACACTTCCCAACTTCATCAAGCTTGATGACCCAATGAGCATTGGTCGCATCCTGAATCCAGATGCCAAGGGTGTTTCCAAAAGTGATGAGTGGGTTGAAAATACTCCGCGCAACATTGTTTCTCGTACGTTCTGTGACAGCGACGGCGATGGCTTCACAGATAGTTTTTGGTTCTTGGCGCCGGTGGGTAAGGAACGCAATGTGCGCACCATTGTTGGGGTGAGCGTGATCGACAACTCCGCCATGGTGGATGTGAATGTGGCAACTCGCGCCGATAGGCGAACAAGTATTGGCTTTACACCCGCGGATATTGCGCTTGTTACTTCGGAGCCTGAAGGTTCACCCAATGACAAGGCGCCTTCTTCAGGCACGCCAACGGACACTCTTGTTGGTTTGTTTGACAACCCGTTCAACCAAACTTTTAATTCTTTCGACATTGCCAAAGATCCAGATGGGTTCACCAGTCCGCCACAATTCCGCGTGCAATTTGATCCCTATCGATGGGCGGGATATCCAACCTATTACGACCCAAATACCTCAGCGGATACTAACGACCCGGGTCAACCAACGTTCTTGCAGGCGTTGGGTTTGCGTTCAACTACTAGAACGTGGAACGATTATTTCTATGGCAAGCCTGCCTCTATAGGCGTTATCACGCCAGTCACCAACGAACCTTTCGCTGGTGACATGTATGACATGTATGGACCAACTGGTCCCGTGCGGCCAGACCAGGAAGATCCGCAATATAGATTTTCAACTGCGGCTAATAACTTTAGAGCGGCTCTTCCTAATCAACCTTTTGTGCGTCCAAGTGAGCGCGCGCGTTGGTTCCGCTCCGCGGCAACTGGACAGGGCACACTTTTTGCGGAAACTCTGAATGTTCCAAGCACGGGAACAGGATTTGAGCAAGCGCTAGCAAACGATGTCTTTGGAATTGCAGTTCCCACGCGCCGCTTTGATGCCAGCGATGAATTGGAATTGCGCGCTTACGCCGGTAACAACGACCCAAGCAGTATGTCGCGCCTCGAGCGTAGTTTGAATGGGGATGACCTGAAGCGAACCATGCCTTTTCCAAGGCAAAATGCCATTATCGCTGACACCATTTTGCGTTCAACGGTTTTACGCGGCGAAGCGGAGAGCGGTCAAGAACAACTGACAAGCGCGCAGTTGGTCAAAGATTTGCGCCGCAAGATCACCGTGGTCAGCGGTCAGCGCAATGAAATCATGCCGCCGTGGTTGTGGATTGGTCGACCGTATGGAATTAAAAGTCTAACGATTGAAGAAACATTTCAAAATGGAATGTTGTGGCTGGGTTTACATCCAGGGTCGCCTGGTCCCCAGGATGAAAACGGAAATGGAAGAATTGATTCAACAGGCAGCCCCAAAAGCGAGTTAGGTTTTGGCAAAAAAGACTTGAGTCGAATCGCCTGCTCTTCTGATCCATTCTTGGACGGTACGGCCATGGATGAGTCCAGTACAAATCCAATTGATGGTCGTGATTTCAGCCGCGGCCTGCGTTTCTTTGAGGAAATCAATCAGAAACTTGATCTTCGCAAACCACTGCTTGTCACGCGCGATGTGATCAACAATCAAACTGGCGTAGCTGGCATTGATGGCACACCTGATCGAACGGCCGATGGAAATCTTGATCAATTTATG
>CAJACJ010000257.1 GCA_903938205.1 uncultured bacterium | reverse complement strand
TTGTCCATACGAAGGATGAGACTTATCGCCCAAAAGTTGCAGTATTTAGCCTTTTCACTTGCAAAAATAATTTTTCCATTTTTTCAAGCAACACGGGCTACGCGATACTCGTAGGGCATTACGTGGATTTCGTACGTTTTGAATTTGTAAGTTTGAACCTGCGGCCATGTGCACTTAGTAGATGAGATTGAGTTCGCCTCATCCATTCGAAAGTAGTTAGAAACTGAAAGCGTGGTTGCCTGACTGAAGAGTTATGTGCTTTTCTATGCCCATAAAAAAGGAAAATAAAATGTCTAAAATCTGGACCTCTCTCGCGTCCGTTCTTCTCACTGCCGTTACCACATTCGCAACAACCTTCTCCTACACAAATCAATGGCCTGGTGGCGGGCAAGGCTTGTTCCGCATCACCAACGACACCGCCCAAACCATTCAGGGTTGGACATTGGAGTTTGATTGGACCGCGGAAATTACAAGCGCTTGGAATGGAACAATTCAATCGCATGTTGGCAATCACTACATAATCATCAACGCCCCTTACAACGCCACCATTGCGCCTGGCGCCTATGTTGAAGTTGGTTGCGCTGCCAACTTCGCGGTTGCTGGCGTTTTGCCCACGGCGATCACCGTCAATGGAACTTCTAGTGGCGGCACTGGCGGTGGCACTGGCGGCGGTACGGGTGGCGGAACTACTGGTGGCGGAACCACCGTCGTTCCAAGCATTGTCATTGATGACTCCGCTATCACCCTTGCTGCCGTAAGCAGTGGTAGCAGCACCGCGGCGGGATACTTTTCCACATCCGGTAATCAAATTATTGACGCCAAGGGAAACCCTGTGCGCATCACCGGCGTGAATTGGTTTGGATTTGAAACCAGCAACAAGGTGTTTCACGGTCTGTGGACACGCGGATATAAATCCGTCCTTGATCAAGTGAAATCGCTCGGCTTCAACACGTTGCGCATTCCATATTGCAATGAAATGTTGGCCCCTGGTGCAACAACCAACAGCATTAACTTTGCGCAGAACCCCGACCTGCAAGGACTCACGCCTCTTCAATGCATGGACAAAATTGTTGATTACTGCGGACAAATTGGTCTGCGTGTATTCCTTGATCGCCACAGCGCCAAGGCTGACAATTTTATCGGTGAAGATGTGTGGTACATCCCTGGCGACGCGTACTACACGGAGTCGCGCTGGATTTCCGATTGGGTCATGCTTGCCCAACATTACGCCGGCAACTCCACGGTCATTGGCGCGGATCTTTTCAACGAGCCAAAGAAATCCGCCACGTGGGGCAATAGCGCGCCTGCGACGGATTGGAACAAAGCCGCCGAGCGTTGTGGAAACGCCGTGCTTGCGGCAAATCCAAACTGGCTCATCATTGTTGAGGGCGTTGAGAAGTACAACAATCAAACAACATGGTGGGGCGGCAACCTCACTGGCGCCGCGGCATTTCCAGTTGTTCTTTCAGTGAACAACAAGTTGGTGTATTCGCCACATGACTATCCAAGCAGTGTGTTCGCGCAGACTTGGTTCTCTGACGCGACATATCCAAACAACCTGGATGATGTTTGGAATTCACGCTGGGGCTACATCTACAAAAACAATATCGCGCCAATTCTGATTGGCGAGTTTGGAAGCAGGTTAGCCACGACCAGCGACCAACTGTGGTTGGACAAGTTGACCGACTACATGAATGGTGACCTTGATTTGAACGGCTCCAATGATTTGGCGGCGGGAAAACTTGGAATGAGTTGGACTTACTGGTGCATGAATCCCAACAGTGGCGACACTGGCGGAATTCTCAACGACGATTGGACAACGGTGAGCACAACCAGAATGGCTTATTTACAAGCCAGTTTGGCGCCATCGCTAGGCGCCGGTAGTGCCGGTGCCGCGCCGCAATACATGAACTTTCCCGTGACATTGTCCGCGGCAACCACGGGCGCAGTCACGGTCGCGTACTCCACGGCCAACGGAACTGCGATCGCCGGAACCAATTACACCACGGCTTCTGGCACGCTCAGTTTCGCCGCGGGTGAGACATCAAAAACCATCACTGTGGCTATTCCAAATCAAGCGGCAACCACCGCGAAGCAATTCACAGTGCAATTATCAAGCGTTGTTGGTGCAACACTTGCCGATGCCACTGCGACTGGAACATTGTTGTCAACAGCGCTGCCAAGCGCGCCAATGATCACCAGCGCAAGCACCGCTTCAGCAAGTGTTGGTATTGCATTTGAATATCAAATCACCGCAAGTGGAACCGTCTCTTCGTACAGCGCCATCGGTTTGCCAGTTGACCTTTCACTGAATACCACAACGGGTTTGATTTCAGGAACGCCAACCACCGCCGCGGTGAGCACGATTACTATTCGCGCCACTAATGCTGGCGGCACTGGCTCCGCGTCGCTCGCACTCACCGTCACTCAGCCCGCTGCGTGTTTGGGTGACTCCAATCTTGACGGCGTTCTGGATTCTTCCGATATCAGTTTGGTATTGGTGAATTGGGGCGGTCCTTCAGAATGCGATTTCAACGGCGACGGCAGCACAGATAGCGGTGATGTTTCCGTGATCTTGTTGTCATGGGGTCCATGCGATGCAGGTGGATCTGATACCGGTGGCGGCACTGGAACCGGTGGTGGAGGCACGGACACCGGTGGCGGTACAGGTGGTGCAGTTGCTCCTGTAGTGAATAGTTCAGCGAGTGCCGCGGGAACAGTTGGTTCCGCATTCAGCTATCAGATCACTGCAAGTGGTTCACCAACTTCTTTCGGCGCAACCGGATTGCCCGCTGGACTTTCCTTGAACACAACAAGTGGTTTGATTTCTGGAACACCAACTCTTGCGGCAACAACAAACGTGATGTTGTCGGCAAGCAACGCAACTGGCACGGCGACTCAATCGCTTGCGCTCACCATTTCACCTGCGAGTGTGCCTGGAACTTTCAACTACACCGAAGTGTTGCAGAAGTCGTTGTACTTCTACGACGCTCAGCGTTCTGGAAATGTGGCCGATGACTTCCGTGTTCCATGGCGCGGCGACTCCGCACTGACCGATGGAAGCGATGTTGGTATTGATTTGACCGGCGGCTACTACGACGCGGGCGATCACGTGAAATTTGGTCTTCCAATGGCAAGCTCACTTTCTTTGCTGGCCTGGGGCGGCATTGAATATGGAGCGGCGTACGACAAAACAGGCCAAAAGCTTGCGTTGCTTGCGGCAGTTCGTTGGGGCACTGACTTCATCATCAAGGCTCATCCATCGGCGAATGTGTTGTATGGACAAGTTGGAAATGGTTCGCTTGATCACAGCTACTGGGGACCATCTGAAACCATGAACATGGCGCGACCTTCGTACGCCATTACCGCGGCCAAGCCCGGCTCTGATTTGGCTGGTGAATCAGCGGCGGCAATGGCGGCGGCAAGCATGTTGTTTCGAAGCAGCGATCCCGCATACGCCGACACATTGTTGGCGCATGCCCGCACGTTGTTCACCTTTGCCGACACCTATCGCGGAAAATATTCTGACTCAATCACCGACGCCGCAAGTTTCTACAACTCGTGGTCGGGGTATTACGACGAACTCGCTTGGAGCGCGGCGTGGATGTATCGCGCCACGGGCGAGGCCGCGTATCTCACCAAGGCGGAGAGTATCTACAGCCAAAATATTTCTGGCCTTCCATTGAAGTGGACTCACAACTGGGACGACAAGACCTACGGTGTGACTGTGTTGCTTGCGCAACTCACGGGCAAAACTGTTTACAAAACAGCGGCGGAGAAGTGGTTGAACTTCTGGACCGTTGGCGACAACGGCAGCAAGATTGCGTACACCGCTGGTGGTTTAGCGTGGCTTGATCAATGGGGTTCACTGCGCTACTCGGCCAACACATCGTTCCTTGCGTTGGTGTACGCCGATCGCATTGGAGATGTCGGCACGCGATATCGTGACTTCGCGCGCAATCAAATTGATTACATGCTTGGTAAAAATCCAAATGCGCGTAGCTATGTGGTTGGATTCGGCGTGAATCCGCCAGTGAATCCACATCATCGTGGAGCGCATGGCTCTTGGAATGGAAGCATGACAACTCCAGTTGCCTCACGCCATATTTTGTACGGCGCGTTGGTTGGCGGTCCAAGCACCACATCCGATGCGTCTTACACCGATGATCGCAGCAACTATATTTGCAACGAAGTGGCGCTTGATTACAACGCGGGCTTCACTGGAGCGGTGGCTCGACTTGCGCAAGATTCAACTGGCGTAGCTGTTTCAAACTTTCCGCCAGCGTCTGAGTCTGGATCAATCGACGATGAATTCTTTGTCGAGGCGTCAATCAATCAGCAGGGAAGTGGCTTCACCGAAATCCGCGCGCTGCTGAATAATCGCTCAGCGTTTCCAGCGGTTGGCTCAAGCGCATTCTCCATGCGTTATTTCGTGGATCTCTCTGAATTATTCGCGGCTGGTTACGACCAAACATCCGTGGTTGTCAGCGGCAACTACATTCAGAATGGAACCGTGGCCACGGCGTTGAAGGTGTATGACGCGGCGCGCAAACTGTATTACGTTGATGTGAGTTTCGCCGGCACATACATCGCGCCAGGAACAGGAAGTTCATACTGGCGTGAGGCGCAATTCCGCATGGCGTTGAAGACCGGCGTTCCAGCCACTGCGTGGAGCGCGGCCAATGATCCTTCCTTCGCTGGACTTGGAGTTGGAAACACCAACATGATTCAAACCAGCAAAATTGCGGTGTATGACAATGGTCTCAAAATTACTGGAGTGCTTCCATAAACGCGCTTTCACCGCGTATGTGGGCTACCCAATAATTATTTGTGACTTGATGTGTTCATTCAGGTTGAGTTTGGCAATTTCAGATACAGAAAGGTCGACGTATGAAAAACATTTTATGCTCACTCGCATGTCTGACTCTGTGTTCGCTAAGCGCGCTTGGTCACGGCTCCATGGCCGACCCGATCAGTCGCTCCTATGAAGTGTTCTTGGAAAATCCGGAAAATCCGACAAGCGCCGCGGGTCGCGCCGCGGTTGCAGTTGCGGGAACGCAAGCCTTCTACGACTGGGATGAGGTCAATCTACGCGTGCCCAACTACGACTATCAAGCGCTGATTCCCAATGGAATGTTGGCCAGCGCCGGCCGCGCCAAGTACGCGGGCATTGATTTGCCTCGTACGGATTGGCCCGCCACCGCAATGGTCGCTGGTCCGCGCGTGTGTCGATTTCATTTGCACACGCCGCATGATCCAAGTTTTTTCAAGGCCTACATCACCAAAGAGGGGTACGACCCAACACAGCCGTTGAAGTGGAGCGACTTGGTTTTAATTCCAGGTGGCGAAACCGCGAAGCTGAATGGCTTCGACTATTTCATGACGCTTCAATTTCCAGAGCGTATTGGCCGACATGTTTTATATGTGATTTGGCAACGCATTGATCCAGCCAACGAGGCATTCTTCTCCACTAGTGATTTAGATTTTGGCGGCGTTGACTACGGGGCTCCGCCACCACCACCAGTGATTTCTGCCACCGTGGCATTTTCACATACCAATGCATGGACTGGCGGTGGTCAAGCCGCGTTCCGCATCACCAATCAAACAAATCAGAACATTGAAAGCTGGACTTTGGAATTTGATTGGGCCGCGGATGTTTCCAGTGTGTGGAATGGCGTTCTCAAGAGCAAGGTTGGAACGCATTATGTTGTGACCAACGCGGATTACAACGCACGCATTCTCCCTGGCGCATTTATTGACGTGGGTTGCGTGGCTAATTTCAGCACGCCCGGCTTGTTGCCAACGGACCTTGGCTGTGTTGGTATTGGCGGATTCATTTCCGTTTGTGACGGTGATTTGACTAGTGACAGATCTGTGGACGCCGCTGATGTCAGTATTGCGCTGCTCGATTGGGGCCAACCAGGCGCGAGTGACATCACCAAAGATGGCACCACGGATGCCGCCGATGTGTCGATTATTCTTCTGAATTGGGGTGCGTGTCCCTAAACGTAGTTCATTCATGCAACCACTTTGCGCAATGCGGCGGACATGGTGAAACGGAATATTTCGCGCGCAAATTTCTACGCCCGCGCCTCATCAGGCGCGGGCGTGTCGCTTTTGCAGTTTGTGTTTGCAAAAATTCTGTTGGAGTCAAGCCACCGGCGTATCGAGATGATTGCGCCACATGACTTCGTACGCGGCCTCCACGTTGCGCGTGAAGCGCGCCACATTTGTCAGCGGCGACTCGCTCATGCGCGCGCGCAAACTGCCACGCAACGCCGCAAGTTTTTCCAGATCGCCCGCAAGCGTGGTGGTAATCTGAACATAGTCATTCGTATCGCGCGCAACGAGTTGCGGTAAGCCAAGGTTTTGCATTTGGCTTACGCCCACGCGACTGACATGAGTGTTGCCAGCGAGCACTACAACCGGAACGCCCATCCACAGCGCGTCGCATGTTGTTGTAGTTCCGTTATAGGGAAATGGATCTAGTCCAATATCAATTTGGTTGTAGCGGTTCATGTGATCAAGCTGCGACACATCTTTGCCAAGAATGTCCAGACGTTGCGGCACAATTCCATGCGCGCCAAACTGCTCGCGCAGCAGGGCGCTCATAAATACAGAATCAAGTCCTTGATACTTCAGCACAAGACGCGAGTTTGGAATGCGCTTGAGAATGTGTGACCATTGCTCAATCACATCGGGCGTGAATTTCAGCGGATTGTTGAAAGAACCAAATGTAATGTGGCCCGTGGTAAGCGTAGGCAACGCGCAAACCGGCGGACTTTCACGCGGCGCCTCAAAGCAAGAAAAACATTCGGGCAGACGAATTAATTTTTCAGTGTGAAACCGGTCGGAGTCGCCAACTGGATCCGCAAACGCGTCGGTGATTCTGTAATCCATCGTGGTCAAGCCAGTTGTGTTGGGATACCCAATCCATGTCGCTTGCACGGGCGCCGGTTTGCGCGCGAACACCAGCAAGCGATTCTGCGGCGTGTGTCCCGCCAAATCCACAAGTATGTCAATGCCGTCGTCGCGAATTTGTTTCGCAACCACTTCATCGGATTGATCCGCAATCACACGCCAATGCGCGCACGCGCTTTGAATGCGTTGCGTGACCTCGTCGGCCATCAAGTTGTTTGAATAACAGAACACCTCAAACTTGCTTTTATCATGCGCGGCTAGCACTGGCTCAATAAAATGCGCTACCGAATGTTGCTTGAAATCTGGGGAAACATAGCCAATTCGTAGCGGGCGCTGCTTTGCAATGGGCGCATGAGCACCAGTTGTCGAATTGGATATTGCGGAAATTTTGAATTTGTCTAGGACGCTATCGCTTTGAAGCGCTTGCTCACTTGCGGAGTTATTTTTCAACGCGTTCGTTGTAGTTGCGTTTGTCCCAGCCATTTTCACCCGCGGTCGCAGCGGCGCCTCAAACATATCTGCAAACTTTATGTGCGCCGCAAAAATCGACTGGGGATCTTGCGCCGATACATAATTCAGCGCGCACAAATACATGGTGCGCAGAAGCGGGGATGTTGGACACGCCAACATGGCGCGCTGAAATTGTTGCAGCGCCGCGTCCAAGTCGCCTTTCAACTGCAGCGCGTTGGCTAAATTACAATGCGCTTGCGGTTGACGCGCATCAATATCTATGGCGCGTTGATACGCGGTCATGGCCTCTGGAATATCGCCAAGCGTTTGATGCACCTTCCCCAAGTTGTAAAAAAATTTGGCCTGCATGGGGCGCGTTAATGTGGCCTTGCGCAGCAGCTCGATCGCTGTTGGCGCGTCCCCAGTTTGAAATCGCAGCAAGCCCAAACAACACAACGCGTCACCATGGTTTGGCAGAACTGAAAGCACCTGGTTGTACAATTGTTCCGCTTTATCAAAGTCGCCATGCTCGTGCAGTTGCTGCGCCAACGCCATGGCGTTGTTGGCTGGTGACTTGGCGTTTGCGCGACCCTTGTTGGCCATGGTCAAAGCATAATGCAAGCCACTTCGCGAGTTGATTGGTGGTCCGTCAACAATCAAATTTTCATCTACTATTCTTTCGCATGTCTCCATCAACACCGAGCACCGCCGCGCCCAAAGAATTCATTCGCTTGCATATTGGTGGAAGCGAGGTCAAGCCAGGTTGGACCTTGATGAACAGGCACGCCAAGCCGGGCGTGGATGTGGTTGGCGACGGCAGCGACCTTTCCATGTTTGCCAATCATTCCGTCGCAGAAATTTACGCGCCGTTTGTCTATCAACGATTTGGATTTCGCAAGGAGTTGCCCAGTGCGCTTCTGGAGGCGTTCCGCGTGCTTATTCCCGGCGGCGTGCTGCGTCTTTGCGTTCCAAATCTTGAACACATCGCAAAATTATTCGCAGAGGCACAACTTGAAACGAATCAGGCATTTCTTTTGACAACACTTTTGTACGGCGAACAAAATGATGACAATGATTTCAATCGATCAGCCTGGGCATTTGAACCGCTCGCGCAAATGCTCGACTTAATGGGCTTTCGAAAAATCGCATCGCAGGCGCCATTTGATTTATTCAATGATGTTTCAAGCTTGAGGTTAGGCAATGTGTCAGTCAGTTTGAACATGATTTGCGAAAAGGAAACCAACGCCATCGCCCTGAATAACAAGGGGGGTCAGTTGCTTTCGCAGGGCATGGCCAAGGAGGCCATTGATCAATATGAAATGGCGCTGATACTCGCGCCCGAAAAGCCTTTCATTCAAAGCAATTATTTGTACGCATTGAATTACCAAGCAACTCCGGACATGGGAAAAATATTTGCTGCCCATAAAAAATTTGGTGAATTCCATGAGCGTGCGGCGGCCAAATCCGAGCCACATCAATCGGCTCTCCATGTCGCAACTGGTGAGAATCGACCGCTTCGCATTGGGTATGTCTCGAGCGATTTCCGGCAGCACGCCGTTTCGCATTTCATAGAACCTGTTCTTGCGGCGCATGACAAAAGCAAATTCGAGTTGTTCGCCTATTACCACCATACCGTTGTTGATGACATGACCAAGCGCATTCAAAGCCATGTCTCTCACTGGCGCAGTCTTGTTGGAAAATCCGACGCCGACATTGCCGCCATGATTCGCGCCGACAGCATTGACATTCTGATTGATCTGGCTGGCCACACCGCCACCAATCGTCTTCCCATATTTGCTCGCAAGCCCGCGCCGCTGCAAGTGGCTTGGCTTGGGTACCCAAACACCACCGGCTTGAGCACCATGGATTACAGAATCACCGATGCATTCGCGGATCCGCGAGGAATGACCGAGGCGTTTCACACAGAGAAATTGCATCGAATGCCCGATTGTTTTTCTTGCTTTCGCGCGCCCGCCGACGCGCCCGCCGTGGCGCCGCTTCATGCCATGCGAACGGGTCGCGTCACATTTGGCTCGTTCAATAACTTTGCAAAAATCACGCCCGAAGTCATCAGTGTGTGGTCCAACATTCTCAAGCGCATTCCTACGTCCACGTTGTTTTTAAAGTACAAGGATTTGGAGAGCGTGCCTATGACGCAGTTCATTCATCATCAGTTCATGACGCGTGGCGTGCTTGTGTCTCAGTTGCGCATTCAAGGTGATGACGCCTCGCATGTTGAGCACATGGCGCGCTACAACAACATTGATATCGCGCTTGATCCATTTCCTTACAACGGCACCACCACCACCTTGGACGCGTTGTGGATGGGGGCTCCCGTGATCACTCTTGAGGGCGCAAGCCATGTGGGACGCGTGGGCGTGAGCCAGATGAGTAACTTGGGTCTGCAAGAATTGATCGCTCATAATCAGAGCGAGTATGTTGAGATCGCTGTCGCGCTGGCCAATGATTTGCCGCGGCTCGCCGCCCTTCGCGCAGGCATGCGCGAGCGAATGCTGGCTTCGCCGCTGATGAATGTGGCGCGATTTACCAGCAATCTAGAGCAAGGCTACGAACAGATGTGGGCCGCGCGCATTCAAAAGTAGGCGCGCTTTCATAAGAACATCCGCGTTCAAAAAAAGGCGCGCTATTTGCAATCTCAAAAGTAATTCGAAATATTGATTCGATTATCAAGGGCCCGCAAGCACTTTGCATTGTGGCCATAATTGGCTTGATATCAAACGCCCGCGGAAATTTTTTCTATGTAGCGTGTCCACATGTCTTGATACGCGGTCTCTAAAAAGCGCGTGAAGCGGGGGACATTGTTCAAAGGCGACGCCGCCATTCGTTGGCGCAAGCCGCCGCGCAACTCGGCGAGTCGCGGCAAATCATTGGCCAGTGCCGCCGCAATATCAACATATTGATTGGTGTTCTGCGCGATCATTTCTTGCAAACCCAAGTTGCTCATCTGACTCACGCCCACGCGACTGACATGCGTGTTGCCAGCAAGCACCACAACTGGAACGCCCATCCACAACGCGTCGCACGTGGTGGTGGTGCCGTTGTATGGAAATGGATCAAGCCCAATATCAATGGTGTGGTAGCGCGCCATGTGTTCGCCATGCGAAGTGTCGCGGCCCAACGTTTTTATGCGCTCCTTCTCAACACCATGACCCACGAAGATGTTTTGAATTAGCTCGCGCATGTATGCAGAATCCATTCCTTGGTACTTGATCACCAATTGCGAGTTGGGAACGCGCAGCAGAATGCGCGCCCACGTGGCCAGCACATCTGCGGTCATTTTGCTGAACATATTAAAACTTCCAAACGTGACATGGCCGCGGTTCAGCGCGGGTAACGGCGCAACATCCGGACTTTGTAGCGGCGCCTTGAAGCAGGAAAAACATTCTGGCATTCGCACCAAGGTCTCGCTGTGAAACGCCTCGGTCATTCCTGGCGGATCCGCAAACGCGTCCGTGATTCTGTAATCCATGCCCGTCAAACCCGTGGTATTTGGATAGCCAAGCCACGTCACTTGTACTGGCGCGGGTTTATGCGCGAACACTTGCAGACGATTCAATCCAGCGTGGCCGGCGAGATCCACAAAAATATCAATCTCATCCTCGCGAACTTGGGCTGCAACTTGCGCGTCGGATTGTCCAACAATATTGCGCCAATGTGGAACTACCGCGCGAATACGTTTTGTGGTCACGTCATCGGCCACGTGATAGTAGTAGGCGAACAATTCAAACTTACTTTGATCATGCTCCACAAGCACCGGCTCAATGAAGTGCGCCACAGAATGCTGGCGAAAGTCAGGCGAGAGGTAGCCAATGCGAAGGCGACGGTTGGGATCGCGTTGCAAGACCGACATGGCAAGCTCAGAATCGTGGTTCTTCTTGCGTATCGAACTCTCATATTTTTCCGAGAACTTTTTATGCTCGTTGAACAAAGCCATGGGGTCGGGATGCGGCACAAAGTTGGAAATGAAAAGATAATTGCTATGAATCAGCGCATCCTGCGGAGTGAGTTCATGCGCGGCTTTGTAATTCACCAACGCTTCAACAACTTTGCCTTGCTTGTACAGAACGCTCGCCAAATTATTAAGTGCAGATGTAATTTGATTTGGCGGATACAACTTCACAGCCTTGCGAAAGCATTCCTCCGCCTCCTCAAGCATGTTTAAGTTTAAAAGACTAACGCCCATGTTGTACCAACTGCCCGCGGTCGGCTCAATGGCGTGCGCGGTGCGAAAGCAGGCCAATGATCGCGGACCATCATGTCGCTCATCAAATACCAACCCAAGACGCATGTGATAATGGGCATTGGTTGTGTTGTGCGCGCACGTTTGCTGCATCAACTCAACACCGGCGTCGCTTTGACCAGTTTCATGCAGCAAGATTCCGTAGTAGAAGCGTGCCTCGTCAAACTCCGCGTCCGCGTTCAGAATGAGGCGGAACAATTCCGCGGCTTTTTCCAAATCTTTGCTGGCGTGAAAGTGCTGCGCAATTTTTGTGGCCTCCGCAATGGGCAATGTGCGCGCGGGTTGTCCAAGCACTGGCGGGAAATCCACAACCGGCTTGCGGCCCTTGGGAACGTCTGGGCGCATGCAGCAATTCTTGGCTTTACGGCCGCTGCCACAAGAGCATGGATCATTCTTATTTTGGGTGCTCATGATTTCTGTGTTGAAAGATA
>CAJACJ010000256.1 GCA_903938205.1 uncultured bacterium | reverse complement strand
GTGCGCTTGTATATGGCGTATGCCTGCGGCATTTGTTGTTGCAACAATTCAATACGCGTGTCCTCGCTTGGATGTGTGGACAGAAATTCAATCTTCGCGCCGCCTTGTGATTGCATGCGCCGCCAAAGCGTAATGGCCGAACGCGGGTCATAGCCTGCTTGCGCGGCGATAAACAAACCAAGTTCATCGGCTTCGCTCTCTTGCTTGCGGCTGTACGGAAGAAGAATTGCTGCTTGCAGACCCATGGCCGCGCCTTGCGCAATGGCCTCGCTATCAGTTGCAGCGCCAGCGGCGGCGGCGCCAAGTTGCGCGGCCGCGCCTTGCGTCATGCGTTCTCCACCATGTCGCGCAATAGCGTGCGCGGCTTCATGACCCATGACCACCGCAAGCTCATCATCGGACTGGACAAAATTCACAAGCCCGGTGTACACGGCGCCGTAACCGCCTGGAAGCATCCAGGCGTTGATCATTTTCGGATCATCAATCACGGTCCATTTCCAAACCATGGTGTTGGCGATTTCTGGATAACGCTGTTTTGCGGCCATAGCAATGCGCGCGCCAATTTTTTGCACGCGCTCATACACCGGACCACTACTGATGACCTTGGCACTTTTCATTTCATCTTGAAAGGCCTGCGCGCCCATGGCATTTTCTTGACTGGTCGAATACACGTTCAATTGCTTGCGACCCGTGCCTGAAACCGTGGTACACGCGGTGATGGCGGCGCACAGGGCGACGACGACGGTCGTGGTCAAAGCTGCGCTTATAGAAAAAGTTGAGTGGGGGGCAATACAAGAACGTGGAGCGCAAGGGTTCATGCCCCCAAGATTATCCAACAACACTCTTCAAGGCAGGGCCAACCTGACACGCGATTTTTACTGCAAGTTTGTAATGCGTGAAAGCGAATGATGCATTACAAATACGAGTGGCAATCCTCCATACTTCTAGCAATTTGATTCTCATCTTTCACGTCATCGATCAACGATCTTTCACTTGATCGAATCCAACCACGCACGTCGCGCCGCCAACAACATCAATCCAAATGGAATCCACCAAACCAAATCGTTGGTGAGAATGTTGGCGCCAAACTTCCACGCAATTGTTCCTTGCCACGCGGTCCATACAAAGCCAATTGGACCCATGACTTTCCCAAACAGTCCCACGAACACAATTGGCCAGTGACGAAGTGGCGCGCGCGCCGCCGCGAGATATCCAAGCCCATACGCCGCCAACACCATTCCTAAGCATTGCCAAATTGCGCGGCCCGGTTCCGCAAGCGGTGGCATGTTGGCCAGCGAAAGTGGAAAGTCGGGCGCGATCACCACCACGCTTCCCCAGACAATGTTGTATATGCCGGCGGCGATCAGCCACCTGCGCATCCATGGACGCGTGAAATCGCTTTGGGTGGTGTCGCTCACAAAAATAGCCTAGCTCGGATTCGAACCGAGGTCTTTCCGATTATGAGTCAGGAGCTCTGGGCCACTGAGCTACTAGGCCGAATGAGAAAGGTAGCATCCCAAGTGTGAATCGTATCGACACCATTTTCGCGGATCTTCGTGCTTGTCATCGCAAGGCGCTTATGCCCTTTGTTGTGGCGGGCTTTCCATCGCCCAACACTCTGGCAGAAAAGCTGCAAAGCCTGCAAAAAGCGGGCAGTTCGATTGTGGAAATCGGCATTCCATTTTCCGATCCCATTGCGGAC
>CAJACJ010000255.1 GCA_903938205.1 uncultured bacterium | reverse complement strand
GGCGCAATTCAACGAGCCGCGCTACTTGCATCAAGTGGTGACTGGCTTTGGCGCATCGCGGCGACTGTGGAACGACATTCCAAATTTCCTTGCCGACACAAACATTGGTCACAACCCTGCGCACACGTCCACCACAAAAAGTATCGGCGAAACTTTTTCACCAACTCTGGCCAACACCGCGCTGCATCATCTCACCAACTCCGCAACACAAGAATGGCGCTGTCATTGGCACGTTCCCATTCATCACGCCATGATCAATGGACTTGAAACAACTTCAAGCGCCATCACTGGCACGCTTGATGCCGTGTTGCGCCTGCCAAACGCGCCGCTGATTGAAGTGGAAACATACGCTTGGACGCAACTTCCACATTTGGACCACGTTTCGAGCGAAGGTGAAGTTGAGCAGGGAATTGTGCAGGAAATCCGCTACGCTCAAACGTGCGCGGCGGCCGCACAAGCCGCTAGCGATCTTGCATGAGCAACGAATCAATGCCATCTCCCGCCGCTTCCGCCGCCATAAATGGTCGCAATAGTTTCGGTGCGTTCATGAAACTTTTTCGCATTTCAAACTCGCCCACCGTGGTGACAAACTCGCTTGTGGGCGCGGCGGTGGCAACAGCGATCGCGCCAGGATCATTTGAAAACACAACACAGGTTGCAATTGTCACCGCGGGCGTTGTCATGATCTACATTGCGGGCATGGCCATCAATGATTATTTTGATCAAGTAGTCGATGGCCATGAGCGACCAACACGCCCAATTCCTGCTGGACAAATTTCACCCACGACCGCGCTGATGTGCGGAATGATATTACTTGTTGCAGGCATGGCGGCATGCGCGTTTGTTTCACTTGATGTATTGCCGTGGGTGATGCTGCTTGCAAGCGCGGTGCTTGCATACAACATGTTGCATCTTGCAAAATTTGTCGGACCGCTGCTCATGGGAGTGTGTCGCGCGCTTATTCCCGTCATTGCGGCAATCTCATTGTCACCCATTCAAACTCCTGCCTGGAACATTCTTGTATTCTTCGCACTCCCGCTGGGACTTGCGGGCGCCAGTATTTCACTTGTCGCGCGCAATGAAATGTCGACAAGCCACGCATCACCTTCCGCACAATCCGCGAGAACCATGATCGCCACCGCACTCATGGGCCTTGCCACGCTTGCGCCACTTGGGGCAATTGCAACGCGCACGGTGGAGCCCATGTCCAACTTCATGACGCTCACCTATGTCATTTCTTTGGCGCTGGTCGGAATTTCTATTTTCCGCGGACTCGTTCTGCTTGGCCATCCATACGCCGCTTTCAAAGGAGTCATGCGGTGGATCGCGGCACTTTCGCTTATGGATGCGGCAAGCCTTTGCATTTTAAATCAACCCGTGTTGGCGTACGTGTCGATTGGCTGCTTTATTCTTGCGATACTTCTTCAACGTCGCGTCGCGGGAAGTTAAATTCTCCACACGCGTCAACTCCCGCTGCCACACATGATGCGCGCACGCTGACTCTATCGCTCGTTCATATTTCATCATTCCAGCACATTTCTTTCGTGGATGTTTCCGTACTCTTACACACATGCCTTCCGCCCCTTCAACCGATCACGCCTCTGGTTGCGCGCGCACTGTCGTGATCAATGTGGTTGGACTTTCGGCGCGCCACATTGGAGTGAATACGCCGCGTCTGCGTGAACTTGCGCGTTCTCTTGGCGGCGCGCGTCCGCTGCGACCAGACTTTCCCGCCGTCACCTGCACTTCGCAATCCAGCATG
>CAJACJ010000254.1 GCA_903938205.1 uncultured bacterium | reverse complement strand
TTGATTTTCAGGCGCAACACGCGCACGCTGACTTGCCGCGCGGCGTGATCCACGGCGATTTGTTTCGCGACAATGTTTTATTTGAACGCTTCGTCAACGCGGGCGGCGTCAACGACTTGCCTGGAAATATTTCGTCAAAGCACGGTCGCATTGGCGGCGTCATCGACTTTTATTTCGCCGGCGACGACGTGCTGCTTTTAGATGTGGCCGTGACGGCGAATGATTGGTGCCTGCGCCCAAACGCCACGCTGAATGTCGACCAACTCACGGCGTTGCTGCGCGGCTATCGACCTGACGGCAAGTACAGCGACGCGGAGAAAACGGCATGGCCAGTTCTGTTGCGTGCCGCCGCGCTGCGCACGTGGCTTGGTCGCCTGGGCTACAACCATTTTCCGCTGCAAGGTGAAATGACCTTCACCAAAGACGCCGGTTTGTACCAACGCTTGTTGCAGCAACACATAGATGCGCCCATTCACATTGACGCGCTGATGTAATGTGCGCGCCACAAATCGAAATACAAATACATCTCACCCGAAGCGCATGACGCCGTGATTGAATGTGTACGCCACAAATCGAATTGCAAAAACAGCCAATTTGAAGCCTATTCAGCCGTGTTTGAACCCGCGCGCTCTAGCCTGATTTTATCCTTGTTCTTGCGCACGCCTATGCCTTACAGTTTGTGCGCTTCATGAATCATTCTGCAACAACATTGTCCGATGATCAGCACCAAGACGGGCAAGAGCACCATCACGGGCAAGTGCACCAACACGCCAAGGCCCCCGCATTGTGGGATCTCATCAAGGCGGATCTGTTGCCACACTCTGATCGTTGGAAGCACGCCACCAAACTCGCTGTTGCCGGCGGTCTGATTATTGCGTTCCAACAAATTTTACATTTTGAAATCATGTATCCAGCTATGACCGTCATGTTGGTGGTCACGGAACTCAAAGGGTTCAGCACCGTGACGCGCTTTGTATTGAACTTTATTGCCGCCACACTTGGCACCGGTCTTGCGGTGGTGGCAAGCGCATTGTTTCTGCAGCAACCCATGTTCTATTTGCCGGTCATGTGGGGCTACATCATTGTGATCATGTATTTTCTGGTCTCAAGCCGTTACCGCAGCACCATATTTGTGGGCGGCTACCCGTTCATTGTCATTACCTACATGGTTTTGTTTGACAAGGAAAACGCCGAGCACGTCGCCACTATTGTGTATCGGTCGGTGATCACGGGATTGGCGTGCGCCTCGTTGGTCATGATTTTTTTATGGCCGCTCGTTCCACTGAACGCGCTGCGTGAAAAATTAATCGCAAGTGTGCGACGCTCGCGTGAATTGCTCAAGCGCATTCAGGACGATTTGTTGGGCCAGGTTGCGCTGGATGTGAATTCTTTCGTGCCCGAGTATTACCGCATGCAAACCCCCGAAATGTTGATGATGTTGGATAACGCGCAAACAGATTTTTCGTTTGACGGCGCCACTCGGCACAACTTGATTTCGCTGATGGCCTTTGAAAGCCGTGTCGCGGCGTGTCTTTCTGTTGCGGCTGAACAAGTTGCAGAGCGCCACGAGGACGCAACTCCCGAGGTACTTGAACTTTTTAATTCGTTTGATGAACGCTTGGAATACATGCTGGAGCAGCTTGAAAATCCATCCATCGACGGCGCCGTTGCTGCGCCACCACTTGCAATTGCGCCGCCACCCGAGTGGTTGGAGCCCATGCAAAGAGTTGCTGATGAAGCTGGCGTTGTGGCGACCAACATAAACACATTCGCCGTGCTGAAGAATCAACCCGATTTTGCAACTGAAACGTTGCGCAATATTAAACAGTGCTTACCCAATATTTTTCGCCTGTCGGTGCTGAAGCCCAACATTCCCGCGTTGAAGCACGCCACCAAATGCGCCAGCGCCATCATGATCTGCGCCATCTTTTGCATTGCCCTGAATTGGGACCAAGGCATTGGTTGCGTGGAGACGGTCATGTTGGTGGTGCAAGCCACATTCGGCGGCACGCTGCTCATTGGCGGCTTGCGCGCGGCGGGCGTGGTCATGGGTTTCGTGCTTTCCG
>CAJACJ010000253.1 GCA_903938205.1 uncultured bacterium | reverse complement strand
CGGCAGCAATCTCCAAATGACGCATGGCCATCACATCTGGTGCTCACACCCAAAGATGGCGGTCCACCATTTGATGGCGTGATCGCATGGATTGGCGCCAAGCAAGCGCCAACGGAGCGCACTTGGACGCAATCGCAGGAGCAACTTGATATTCGACCAATTGAAATGGCGCCACAGAATCAAAGTCCGCAAGAATCTGGGTCCGTTGTATTGCTTGCAAAAACTCCGCGCGATATTCATGGCGCTCTTATTGTTGGCGCATCCACAGTCGAGCCAGTTTGGTTTGATTTAACGGAGATTGAACCTGATCCAGCCAAATTGCCTTTGAAACTTGGCGACACCTATGCGCTGCCTGATCCAGTCGCACCCGCGGAATGGTTTCGTTGGTGGTTGCTCGCGGATGCAGCCGATCGAAAGCCGCCGGCAGCGGTGGGCGATGAAGTGCAGCAGTTGTTCGCCATGTATCGCGCGCAATTATGGCAAGCGGGCATCGAGCGAATCGAGCGGCAAAGTCCCGGCGTTGCTGCAGAAATTCGTGAGCGACTCACCGCGGTGAGTGTGGAATCAAATGCGGGACATCCCGCCATGCGCAAAGCCTGTTGGATTGCTGACGCGGATTCGTTGTCGCAACTTTTGTCAATTTTAATTTCAACTGATCGAAGCGATGAAAAATGCATGGAGACCGCGCTCAGTTTCATTCGCTCAATTTCCCCAGTCACCATGTGGCCCGAGTCCGATGATGGTCGCGCGCTGCATTTTGCGGCGTGCAATTCTTCGCCCGAGGAGATTGTGATTCAATTTTCTTGGCTTGAAGCGCCCAATTTGCCGCCACTGGCCATGCGCTTGCCGCCCAACGGCATAGCGCGAATCACGGTTGATCGTCCCGCAGAATTGATGCCCGATCCACTTTCGGGTGAACCAAGTCCCATCATGGGCACACTTCTTATGACGTGGCCAAATAATGCAACGCGCATGAAAGTGGCGCCTGCGCAGAGCATTATTCGTCCGCCAGGATATTCGCTGGGATTATTTCTTCCCACGCTTTCACTGGCGGATGCGCAAGTTGGAAAAATTCAGCCGCTTCCGTTGACATGGAGCACCACGGCAAGCGTGCGCCGCAAGTTTGGACATTGGGAAATTTTTGCGGAATGTTTGCGCGCAGAAGTTCGAATTGAAGATCAACTTGAAGTCACGCTTGGTGACAGCGTGCGAACCATGGCGCGCATTCAAGTGGGGGAAGCCGGCGTGCGCACAGTGAATTCCTCAAGCGGTTCGGGCGAGCCTGAAGTGCGCACGGATTCTTTCGCGGACCGTTGGCGTTGCGTCATTGAAGTTCCAGAGGAGTGGTTGCCAATGGAAGGCAAAGGACGGCCATTGGTGATCGGTGTTTCCAGATTCACCAGTGGCCCTTCATCGCGCCAGACGGCCATTGCCGCAGCGCCTCCGTGGCAAGTCGGTCCGCCGCTTATTCAACTTGAAGCCGCAAAATGGATCGATCCACCAATTCAGCGCGTGAATGCGTCACCATGATTCTCTATACTCGCATGCGATGAACGGCGAGAAAAAAATGCGCGTGGTCGCGCTGCTCAACCAAAAAGGTGGCGTTGGTAAAACCACCACCACCGTGAATCTTGGCGCCGCGTTCGCCGCGAGTGGTTTGCGAACTCTCCTGATTGATCTTGATCCTCAATCAAATCTCAGTTTGCATTTTGGCGTGGAGGCTTCCAACGATGAGCCGCGTCCAAGCACCACCAGTTTGTTCGCGGATCCGCCTTTGCCGATTGCGCAATGCGTCACGCAGGCGCGTGAAAATCTTTGGTTTATTCCCGCGGATCAGCATCTGGCGTTGGCCGAAGGGCATCAGGATGCGCAGCACGTTTTAGCCAACGCATTGGAAACCGTGCGTGACCAATTCGACGTGGTCTTGCTTGATTGTCCGCCTGGACTTGGCGTTCTCAGCGTGAACGCCTTGACCGCTGCTGACGAAGTGATTGTTCCAATGCAAGCGCAATACTTGGCGCTTCGCGGCTTGGAAAAATTATTGCAAACCGTTTCCGACATCACCGCAGGTTTGAATCCAAAGTTGCGTTGCACCGGCGTTGTGTTGTGCATGCATGAAAGCCAGTCCAGCCATGGGCGCGCCGTGGTGGAGGAAATTCGCCAGCACTTTGAAAGTTGCCGCGATAGCGACGTGCCATGGAACACATGCCGATTACTGCAGCCGCCCATTCGCCGCAATATTAAATTGGCGGAGGCGCCTTCATTTGGTCAAACTATTTTCGACTATGACCCCAAGTGCGCCGGCGCCGATGACTACCGCGGCGTGGCCAACAGTTTGATCGCCATGTGGACTGAGCGCGCGGCCAGCGACGCGTCGCAACAGTCGTCGGTTTCATCCACATGAAGATCGCCATTCTTGGAGCGGGTCTTGCGGGTCTGACGGCAGCGCGAACATTGCAGCGCGCAGGTCAAAGTTTCACCTTGTTTGAAAGTTCCGATCGCGTGGGCGGCCGTGTTGCAACGGACATGGTTGACGGATTTCAAATTGACCGCGGTTTTCAAGTGTATTTGCCCTCATATCCAGAGGCGGGGGCGTGGCTTGATTTGAACGCCTTGCGTTTGCAACCACTCGCTTTGCAAGCGCGATTATTCACGGGTCACAAATGGATTCGCATGGGTCATCCGCTGCGATGTCCAAGCGCCGCGCTCTCGGGCGTGTTGCATGGACTCGTCACGCCATCCACTGCCATGGCTTTGTTGCCGCTGACTTGGGCCGCGTTGCAAGGCAAGCAACCATCGCAACCACAGAGCGTGGGCATAACGTCTTCAGCATGGATGAATGATCGCGCAATCGCCAACCGATTTCAAGAGATATTCGCGCGCGCATTTTTTGGCGGGGTCTTTCTAGACCGCTCGCTTGAAACCGATTCCGCAATGTTGGACTTCACGCTGTCCATGTTCATTCGCGGCGGCGCGGCTGTGCCACAATTCGGCATGCAAGAAATTCCAAAGCAACTTGCGCAACCGTTGCCAGTGGAACAGATTCGCTTGCGCTGTTCGGTCGCTACGGCCACTCCTGTTTCAACAGGTTGGCGTGTTCAACCTGTTGCGGGTTTAGTTGAACACTTCGACTCCCTCATTGTTGCCGTTGATCAGAACACGGCTGCAAAATTGTTGCCACATCTTTCTGCAGGTTCCTGGCGCGGCACAACGCAACTTTCCTACTCGGTCGCGCTTGATCAACTTCCAGAATCACTTCGTGAACCTGTTTTACATTTGGACGCCACGGGCAATGGTCCGGCGAATCATGTCATGTGCATGTCCGCGGCAGCAAGCAATTACGCGCCGCGCGGCATGGCTCTCATCAGCGTCAATTGCGTTGATGTTTCGCTGGCGCAACTAGGACTGCGCCAACTTGAACAGCTCACGCGCGCCCAATTGCGAACATGGTTTGGCGCAAGTGTTGACGCATGGAAACTTGTGCGCGCGCAAGACATTGCCCACGCGCTACCCCGACAAACTCCGCGTGATTTCGCCAACCGCCCACACGCGGCGCAAGGCAATGGCTTGTTTGTCGCCGGCGATTTTGTCAGTGAAGGATCAATTGACAGCGCTATGCGCTCGGGACGGTTGGCGGCGGAGCTAGCGTTGCAGTTTGCCGCACAATAATCGTGACCTCGCTCATGGCTGGATTCAGTTGACCCGCTCTAAAATTCACTTCGACGTCGCGGTTTCCCTTGTGAAAAACTAAATCGCCCGCGGTTGGATTCACTACGCGTTTAACCACGGTCCATTCTTGTTCTTTAAATAAAGCAACCAGTTCGTTGGTGAAATGCACCACATCTTCAATCGGTCCGCGAAAAGTAAACTTGCCGCCATCAAGCGTGCCGCTGCGCTGATCAATGTTGCTGCTGTGACGGCTTTCCATTTCAGGTGGCGCCGGAATATCGCTTTCTAAAATCATGGCTGGACCCGAACCGCATCCAGTTCCAAGCGTCGACCACAACACCAGCAGAATCATTGCAGGAAGATTTCGGTTCATGTCGATAGCCAAGGATACAGTCGCCAACTTCAAAGGGTATGGATCATGTCGTTTGAAAAGCACGCTCGAACCGTCTCCTTGTTGACATTGGTCAGCCGATTTTCTGGCCTGGCCCGTGACGCCGCGCAAAGCCGCGTATTTGGCGCAGGTCCAATCATGGACGCGTTCGCCATTGCGTTTCAATTACCAAATTTATTTCGCCGGCTCTTTGGCGAGGGCGCGCTCAGCGCATCGTTCACGCCGGTGTACGCCAAACTAGAGCAAGACAATCCGCAAAAATCCAGACTCTTCGCGTCGGTCACTATTGCGTTGCTCATGATTGTGTTGGCCGCGCTCACTCTTGTGGGTGAAGCCGTTGTGCTTTCACTTCCAAGTCGCGACGCGAATCAGCAACTTTCGTTTCAACTCATGGCGACCATGTTGCCGTATATGCCGCTCATTTGCGTGGTGGCGCTGATTGGAAGCATTTTGAATGTGCACGGCAAGTTCGCCGTGGCCGCGGCCAGTCCAATGATTTTAAACGCGGCCATTATCGTGGCCTCGATTGGCGTGTCGTACATGCATGGCGGAATGGAGCGCTCGGACCATATTCAAATTGTTGCGTGGAGCGTGGTTGTCGCGGGTTTGTTGCAAGTGGCATGGATGGTTTGGAGCATGCGTGGCTATGGAATTCGCCTGTCGATGCAATGGCACGGTTGCCGCGACTCGCTTCGCACCATGCTGACAACCATGTTGCCCATGATGATTGGGTTGGGCGTGTTTCAAATCAACACCTTTATTGACAGCGTGATCGCCAGTTACCCCACATTGGTTGGTCCCACAATTTTTGGAATGCAATTTCCGTTGATGGAGGGTTCCAACGCGGCCATGAATTTCGCCACGCGCTTGT
>CAJACJ010000252.1 GCA_903938205.1 uncultured bacterium | reverse complement strand
CCTTGGCGATCTCTTCACCGTTGACAATAATTCCGACGGCGGTGACAAGGCGCGCATTGAATATTTGCCGGACGGTGGCGACGTGGGTTGGGAAATGCACTATCAAACTTTGGAAGGCGCAAACAAGCGTGGTCCGTGGGAACAGGAGCACGAGTGGTTCATGTTTGATCCAACAGATGTGGTGCAGCCTGCGTGGCTCACTCCGCCCGTCGCGCATTTAACGGATGGACCGTCTGGACTTGTGGCGTATCCGGGTGTTGGATTTCCGGAAAAATATAACGGCGCCATGTTTGTGTGTGATTTTCTTGGTGGCGATGCGTACAGCCAAATTTGGTCGTTCAAACTTGAACCAAAGGGCGCGGGATATGAAATGAAGGATGCGGAAGTTTTTCTACGCGAGGCGTTGCCAACGGATGTGGACTTTGGAACTGACGGATGTATGTGGGTCACGGATTGGTTTGATGGCTGGACCAGTGACGGTACGGGTCGTTTGTATCGCGTTTGGCAGCCAGAATCATTGGAAAAAGCGAAGCTCGCAGGTGGCGCGGACATTTTGAAAAAAGGTTTTCATGGTGCCGATACAAGTGATTTATTAGCGTGGCTTGATCACGCGGATCGTCGCGTTCGTCAAGGCGCGCACCTTGAATTAGCGGCGCGTGGTGGCGCGGCGATTGATTCACTTGTTGCGCTCACGCATAATTTTCAAACACCGGAACGCGCGCGTCTTCATGGATTGTGGGCGCTTGGAGTTGTGGCGCGGAAATTTGGTGGAACAGCAACAGGCGATAAGGCGTGTGATGAACTCATGCAACTTGCGGCGGATCCAGATTCTGAATTGAAGGCTCAAGCCACGCGCGCACTTGGTGATTCGCGCTGCGCAAAATCGCTTGAACTTCTTCGCGCAATGACGCTTGATGAAAATCCGCGGGCGCGTGCGTATGCGTGCGCCGCACTTGGTCGACTTCAAGACAAAGAGGCGATTGCAAATCTAACCGCGGTGCTTTGGGAAAATGACAATGCGGATCCATGGTTGCGCCAAGCGGCCACAACAGCGCTTGCCCGCATTGGTGATCGCGCAAAGTTGGAAGTGATGGCGGCGGATCAATTTCCGCAAGTGCGCTTGGGAGCGTTGTTGGCGCTTCGGCAAATGCGTGATCCAGCAATTGGTCGCCTGCTTTTTGATTCCGACGCAACCATTGCGCTTGAAGCCGCGCGCGCCATTTATGACTTAAACATTGAATCCCAGATGCCAATGTTGGCGGCGCTAGGCGATCGTTTTTGTGAACACGCGAATACTTCGCAGACAAATATTGGCGCGTTCACGCAGCAAGATCCCCGCACGCTTCCGTTGTTGCGCCGCATTATTGCGGCCAATCGACTGCTTGCGAACGCGGAGGCTGCGAATCGTCTTGCGGAACTTTCACAAAGCAATCTTGTTTCACCAGCCGCTCGCATGCTTGCGTTTGAAGCGCTTACAGAATGGCTGGCGCCTGGCGCGCGCGAGCCAGTTCATGGTCGCGTCATTGATATTGATGTGAAGACTCGCGACGAAAAATTGTGGAAACGCGCGCTAATGTTGTCGTTGCCGGCGCTTGCCACTCATTCTCCAGACGAAGAATTACGTGGCAAGGCACGCGAACTCGCTGGCAAGGTTGGTATTGAACTTGATTCCGCCACCGCGCTGCGCACGGCGATGGATACAAACGCGAACGCAAGTGAGCGCGCGAGCTGCTTGCGCCTACTTGCGCAGGAACACCATCCGCAATTGGCCAACGCCGTAGACGCCGCGCTGATGTCGCAAAATCCAAAGTTGCGGGCAGCGGCTCGCGGCGTTTTTGCAAAAGACAATGCCACAAAAGCCATTCCACTTTTACAGCAAGCCGTTCTGCATGGAGAAGTAGTTGAGCAACAAGAAGCCATTGCAACGCTTGCTTCAATACAAGATATTGCCGCGGCAAACGCGCTAAAACCTTTGACGGAACAGCTTGCGCAAGGAATACTCGCGCCATCGTTG
>CAJACJ010000251.1 GCA_903938205.1 uncultured bacterium | reverse complement strand
ATTTATTCCAGGACAGACCCCAGTGCCTCCCGCGGGCAAGCTACTTGATGCCATGGAAATCAAGAACATGGTCGAAGCGTCGCTTGATGGATGGTTGACTACGGGTCGATTCAACACAGAATTCGAACGCAATCTTGCACGTTTCTTTGGAGTGCGTCACGCCATCACCGTGAATTCCGGTTCCTCTGCAAATCTTGTCGCCTTCTCTACGTTGACGTCGCCAACATTGAACGAGCGCGCAATTCAGCCGGGCGATGAAGTGATCGGTGTCGCCGCTGGCTTTCCAACCACTGTCAATCCAATTTTGCAATTCGGCGCGGTTCCTGTTTTTGTGGATGTAGAACTTGGCACCTACAACATCGATGCCGGCAAGATTGAAGCGGCGATTTCACCCAAGACCAAGGCCATTATGTTGGCCCACACGCTTGGCAATCCATACAACCTTGATTTCATCACAGGTCTGTGCAAAAAGTACAACCTTTGGTTGATTGAAGATTGTTGCGACGCGATGGGAACCACCTATCACGGTAAGAAGGTCGGCACATTTGGTGACCTTGCAACTCTTAGTTTTTATCCCGCTCACCACATCACTATGGGTGAGGGCGGAGCAGTGCTCACCAATGAGCCACGCTTGAAGCGCATTGCAGAATCGTTTCGTGATTGGGGCCGCGATTGCTTTTGTGATCCAGGCAAAGACAATACTTGCGGCAAACGTTTTTGTTGGAAGTTGGGTGATTTGCCTGAGGGCTATGACCACAAGTACACCTACTCGCACATTGGGTACAACCTGAAGATCACCGATATGCAAGCGGCGTGTGGACTTGCACAGTTGGAAAAAGCGCCAGCATTTATCCAAAAACGCAAGGACAACTTTGAATTTCTGAAGAGTCGCTTGGCCAACTGCGAACAATTTCTCGTGCTGCCTCAAGCCACTGCCAACAGTGATCCATCATGGTTTGGATTTCCGATCACGCTGAAGCCCAACGCTCCCCTCACGCGCCTAGAACTGTTGCAAAAACTCGATGCCCAGAAAATTGGCACCCGACTTCTATTCGCTGGCAACCTCACGCGCCAGCCATCCATGATTGGACGCAATTTCCGCGTGAGCGGAGATTTGACCAACACGGACGTCGTTATGAATCAAACATTCTGGATTGGCTTGCAGCCAGCACTGACACGAGAGATGTTGGAATTTGCCACGTCACAAATCAAAGCCCATCTAGGCATTGGCATTCATGCTGCCTGAAGTTCATGGTCAGAGTGGCTTGCCGGACATAGATCTTGATATCGCAATCAGCCATGTTGGAACAGCATGGGAAGTACTTCGTGGCCAAAATATTTTTATTACTGGTGGAACCGGCTTTGTTGGCAAGTGGTTGCTTGCCACATTAAAGCACGCTCGCAAAGCGCATCAACTCAATTGCAGAATTACAATTTTAAGCCGTCATCCTGATCACTTTGCGCGCGATTACTCGTTTTTGGATCCGATATGGATGAAAATGTGCAAGGGCGATGTTCGCGACTTTACATTTCCCAAAGGTGAACATGCCGTTGTTATTCACGCTGCAACAGATGTGGCAAGGCAATCAAATTCCAAAGACATGCTAGAAACCTGCGGCGCTGGGACCGAGCGTGTGCTTGCTTTTGCCAAACAAGCTCACGCTAAGAAATTTCATCTTGTAAGTTCTGGCGCGGTATACGGTCGTCAGCCAAACGATATGTCTGCTATGCCGGAAAGTTATTCTTGGGGTGATTCTGCAACAGAAGATCTTGATGCTTACACCCTAGGCAAGCGCCAGGCTGAATTGTTAACTCGCAACGCACAATCACAATCTGAATGCGAGTTCACCATCTCACGATGCTTTGCCACCGTGGGTCCAATGCTGCCGCTCGATGGACGTTTTGCTATCGGAAACTTTATTCGAGACATACTTGGTGGCCGCAACATCCAATTAGCAAGCGACGGTACTTCTGTGAGGTCTTATCTCTACGCTGCGGATCTTGCAGGATGGCTTTGGGCGATTATTTTGCGGGGACGTACTGGTGCGATTTATAACGTTGGTTCTCCGTACGCAATTTCAATTTATGACCTTGCCACCCGAGTCGCAGCAACACTTGATTCAACGGCACAAGTTCATCTTGGGTCCAAGATGGAACCTTCACTGCGATATGTCCCAGATATCTCACTTGTTTCACAAGAGCTTGGACTGCTCCAAACAGTGGACCTAGACGGAGCAATTCAAAGAACTGCCAGCCACTATGATTGGAAAAGATAATGATTATTGCTGAATATATCGCCCAAGAATTGCAGCGCCGCGGAGTGACCCACGTGTTTGAACTCACGGGTGGAATGATCACGTTTTTAATCGATTCGCTGCGTGAGAAATCGTCCGTGCAAGTGATCAGCATGCATCATGAACAAGGCGCGGCCTTTGCAGCCGAGGGCATGGGACGCATGACTGGAGTTCCTGGTGTGGCGATGGCTACCAGTGGTCCCGGCGCTACGAATCTGTTGACTGCAATTGGAAGTTGCTTCTTCGATTCCACACCTGCTGTATTTATTACTGGGCAAGTGAACCGCGCCGAACTCAAAGGTAATCGCGCAATCAGACAACTTGGCTTTCAAGAAACGGACATCGTTTCTATGGCTCTGCCTATCACAAAAATGGCCTGCATGATTGAAACACCAGAACTTGTGCCAGAGATGATTGAGAAGGCGTTTCGTATTGCAACGAGCGGTCGGCCTGGACCTGTTCTTCTTGATATTCCCATGGATGTTCAACGCGCCGAGATGAGCAAACCCATACGAAACACGGTTGCAATTCCAAGTGTCGTGAACGCAGATCCAAACCAATTTCTCAACTCACTGAGAACGGCGCTCGCTCAATCGCGGCGACCCCTAGTGCTTGCTGGAGGCGGCATTCAATCTAGCCGCAGCGTCAATATCTTTCGAAAGTTCATCGACAAACTTGGTATTCCAGTTGTTCATTCCCTGATGGGCGTTGATGTGCTTGCCTATACAGACCCATACAGAGTTGGTCTTATCGGCAGCTACGGTAATCGCTGGTCGAATCTTGCGCTGAGTGAGTGCGATCTTCTTCTGGTGTTGGGCAGTCGACTTGATGTTCGCCAAACTGGTTCAGATACAGCAGAATTTAAGGGTGATCGAGCGATCTTTCATGTTGACTGCGAGCCTGGTGAAATGAATAATCGCGTGACTGGGTGCGAAACACTGCAATCTGAACTGACGCCATTTTTACGCCATGCGTCTCATCAAGATTGGCAGGCCCCCAACTGCGCTCCGTGGAGAGAGCGTTTAACTCACCTGCGTGAGCAATGGACTGATCTTGCTGAGTTGAAAGACATTGAAGGCATCAATCCAAATCGACTCATGCATCAGATTTCCGATCATGCAAAAAATGTGGCTGCATTCGTTGCGGATGTTGGACAGCATCAACAATGGGCCGCGCAATCGCTACGCCTTGGTCAACATCAAAGATTCATGACCTCTGGAGGAATGGGCGCGATGGGCTTTGCGCTGCCAACGGCGATTGGTTGCTGTTTAGCCGCGCAGTCCCCCGTGGTAGTCATCGCAGGAGACGGTGGATTCCAACTTAATATTCAAGAATTGCAGACGGTCGTTCGGCTTGGACTGCCGCTGAAAATGATTGTGGTTAATAATGGCTGTCACGGAATGGTGCGCCAGTTTCAAGAGGCTTATTTCAAAGGTCGTTACCACTCGACACTTTGGGGTTACAGCGCTCCAGACTTTGCGCGAATTGCCAATGCCTATGGAATTGAATCCGAAGCTGTCGAGGAATCGACAGCTGTTGATGACGCACTTGCACGCTGTTTTTCAAATCCAACCGCGCCATACTTGCTAGAGGCGAAGGTTCACACAATGGCGAATGCATATCCCAAACTAGCTTTCGGTCGACCGATTTCCCAAATGGAACCGCATGTCAAATCGATCGAGATGGAGGGGACGTGAATTCTCCTTCATTCAATGCGATTGGAGAACTGGGGAACGAATGAAATGGATCTCTACTAGAACGTTGCGTAGACGGTGGAAGAATATGGTGCGACGGATCGTATTTCATTCTTATAGCCAGTACGGTGAGGATCTAATAATCGACGCCATACTGGGTATTGATCGACCCTTCTATGTGGACATTGGCGCGAACCACCCAAAACATCTAAGTAATACATATCGCTTCTATAGACGCGGAGGGACGGGGATCAATGTTGAGCCCGATCCTTCCGCTTTTCCAGACCTAGCCACTGCCCGACCTTCGGACATTAATTTGCCTATTGGTATAAGCGTTACGTCTGGAACACTGCCTTTCTACCGAATAAGTGCAAGCACGCTCTCCACCTTCAATAAGTCGGATGCGGATCTCTCTGTTGCGGATGGCTATCGTTTACTTCAGACTGTACAAGTTCCCATTGAAACACTTGCGGTGATTCTTGAGCGGCATCGCCCGAAAGGTGCCATTGATTTCATCTCAATCGACGTTGAAGGATACGAGATCGAAATTCTTAAAAGCAATGATTGGTCCAGATTCCGACCAACGGTCATTGTGCTAGAGATCAACCGAAATCAAACTTCGCTTCTTGAATACATGGGGCAGTTAGATTACGTATTGGTAATGAACAACGGTACCAATGGCATCTTTCTTGACAGAAAAGCGCGCCAACCGCTGTTGTGCACGCCGAGAGATTGATAGTTTTTCAGTTTAAACGCAGTCAAACAAAATGAAACTCGCCATCTGCACCGGCATTAGCCAGTTTGATCAAGACCGCCTCCGCGATCGGGATTGGTCACGAAAGTTTTTGGGATCAGCGTGGGTGACTAGTTTGTACGAGCAACAAACAAAACTAGGGATTGAGGTGGCGTCAGGAGATGTCGCTCTGAACCGAGTGAAATCGGGTCAGTGGCGCGCAGAAACAATTCACGTTGTTCAAGAAATGGATGCGCAACACGGTCAAAAATTATGCCAGATGGGCTCCATCCCGTCGGTTCTAACCATGCTTGAGTCTCCTCTTGTGGCAT
>CAJACJ010000250.1 GCA_903938205.1 uncultured bacterium | reverse complement strand
CGCATGGCTCCACTGCGCATGTTGGCAATCATTACGCCAAGCGCGCACGCGCCGAACATGGGCGAACCATCTAGAACAGTGGCCACGCCGGCGATCAACGCCAGCGTTCCAATCAGCGACACAATGATGCGGCCATCATTCCAACTTTCACGCTGCAGAAGAAGTCGCATGGTCATGGCGCACACGCCCGCCACCAACAGTGTGGTGATGAAACCAAGCGAGCCCCATCCGAGATTCAGCGCGACGGTTCCATCTGCAAGCACCGATGTATTGAGCGACACAATTCCGTGAATGGTGATGGCGATGATCACTGCCAAGCCGGCGCCCGCTTGCGTAAGCGTTCCCAATCGCGGCGAACGCGCGTCAAGTCCACGCAATGAGCGCAACTCCGCGGTCCATCCAATCGTGGCGCATCCAACCAACACGCACGGAAAACACAACGCGCCCCACGTGGCTTCGGGCGCAATCCATATCAGCGTGACGCCGGTAATGACAACGCCAATGAACACGCTTGCCGCGCAATCCACCGCGATCCATTTCCACAACACCGAAGGAATTTCGGCCATGACCGCGCGCTTGGCTTGCAAGCCAACTAATAATCCAATCCACGCCAAGCCAAGTTGCAACAACGGTCGCAGTTCCGTAAGTGATTCACTGGTGAGAAAATGAAATCCGACAGGACCAAGCAGCAAGCCCACGCCGAAGAACATCCAGCCGCCACCAATCAAAGCCGCGACGATTGGAATGCGTGTTAATTTTGCGGCCTTGCGCGTCAACGCAAACGATGCCAAGCCAAACGCAAGCGCGCCAACGGCCAACAACGAAAGCGCGTGCAAGTTTTCACCACCAACATTTTGCGCGGCCACAACGTTGATCACAGACCCAGGCCCATCACCGTTTCTAGTGGAAGCGTGACCGCGATTGGACGACGCTCAATAGGCAACTGCGAAAGAAAGCGCATCAGGTCGTCAATTTGCGCACGCGTGGCGATTGAAAGCACAACGCGGTTGCCCGTTGATTGCGGCAACAAGGCGGCGAGTCCGGCGAAGATTGGCATTTCAGAGCGGATGATTGTTCCCAGTCCGCGGCTTTCCAAAACCGTCGCGCCTTGAATGTTGGCGTCCAGCAACGCGGTGACCAACGGATCAAAACTCTCCTCGGTTCGCGCAACCAAAATCAGCAAGCGCTCGTTGCGCGCGGGCCTTTCAATATTCGTCGCGCTATCCATGTCGCTTGTCCTCTTCAAGAAGCGCGGCAAGTAAGTCGGCGCCAGTGGCGGCGGATTTCAAACGCTTGCGCGTCTCACCATCGGATGCAATGCGACTAAGCCGCGCGAGCAATCGAACATGTTGCCACGGAGTTGCGGAATTACCAACCAGCGTAAAAATAATATCGGCTGGCGGATTGGTGTAGTCCAGCAATAATCCTTTGGGCATGACGCAACATCCAACGACAGTTTTTTTTGCACCCACCACCACCGCGTGCAGAAACGCAACGCCTTCCGGTGTTGACACCGACCCACTGCGCATGCGCGCTAAGAAAGCTTGCTCCAACGTGGTTTCGGCCAAGCCAACATCGGCGGAAACTGCTTGGCACACCGAACGAATGAACGAATTTATTTCTGGAGATGGATCAAGTCGTTGAACCAATTTGGCATTCAAGAACTCATTCAACATGCATGCAAAGTATCACTTGTCGCGCTGAATTGCCCAAAATCAAAGGACCCGCATTCATTTTTAGTTAGAAAATCTTGTGAATTTTAAAAATGTGGTGAATTTCATTTGGTAATCACCGCAAAATGCGTCATAGTGTGGTTCACAAATCGCATGCATTCTCGAAGGCACACTATGAAACACACCACCGCAAAAATATCCGTTCTCTCCATGCCGCTCTTCTTGGCTTCCATCGCATGCGCGCAAGCTTTCACCTACAACCAATCGTTTGATGCACTGCCATCAAGTGGCGCGGCAACTGACATCACAGGAACGGGCGCGGCCACAAATCAAGGCGCGCTAGTGGCCATCTCCACAACGGGCGCCGCATGGCAAGCCACCCGCATTTTAGGAAGTGGTTCAACCGCTGTGAAATTAACTGTGGACACGGGCATCGGAAGTTCTGGCTCCATTTTTTCATATGGCGCAACCGCTTCCACCAATCGATCATTGGGTTGCATTGCAAGTGGAACCACCGCTCCCGCGTTTGGCGTTGGCTTGACCAACACAACTGGTTCCGTTCTTGGCACCGTCACCATTACTTTCAAGGCACAACAGTGGCGCTCGCCAAGTAACTCCACCCCCACGTCTCTTGGTGTTGTGAACACGCTCAGCTTCGCTTACGGTTTGTCGTCTGGCGGAATCACAAGCGATAAATTTCTTTCCGCGGCTGCAATGACGCCCGATGTCAACGGCAATGTTGTCAGCAATCCAACGTCGGGCACAACCACCGCCACAGTTGGCTTGGTGGAACTCAGCACCAACACCGTCACACTCACTGGTCTCACTTGGAATGACGGCGACGTGTTGTATCTGCGTTGGCAAGATGCCAATGACGCGGCCAATGACGCGGGCCTTGCAATAGATGATCTTGCAATCATCGCGGATATCGCAGGCGAAAATACATGCCCATCCGATCTTGATGGATCCCGCAACGTGGACAGCGGCGATGTTTCGCTTGTATTGCTTGATGTTGGTCCATGCCAAGGCTGTGCAGCCGACTTGGATGGCTCGGGCGACGTGGACTCCGGCGATGTCTCAATGGTGCTGCTGGAATCGGGTCCTTGCCCGTAATTGCTCAAGCGCAAATTGTTTTGTTGAAGTGCTCAACGCGATTTCAAATACGCGATTAAATAATCCAACTGCTCTTTCGTAAGCAATACAGGCGGCATGCTTGCGGGATATCCCTTCACCACTTTCGCCTGCGGTCTCTCAATCGATTCGCGCAGATACGCCTCATCCGCGACGACTTTTCCGCCATCGGCAAGTAGCACGGTGGAGTTGTAAATCTTGTCCAAGTTTGGCGCCAATTGCGACGACCCAACTTGATGGCACACCGCGCACCCTTGAGCCACGAAAATCTTCGCGCCTTTTTGCGCGTCGGTCAATCCAACATCAGATGTGCTGGCGGGCATGATCAACAACACTTTGATCAAGCCGACCGCGATCAAGAACACCGTGAAGATGGCCACAAGCCAGCCGCCAAAGTAGTAGCGCGAGTTCATGAAAAATTTCACCAGCATTAGCGAGACAATGATCACGCCAAGAATGGGCGAGAGCCAATCCGCGCTGATGAGTTGCGGAAAGTGCGCGCTGAGCATCATGAACAACACGGGAAACGTCATGTAATGGTTGTGCATGGAGCGCGTCTTCGCTTGCTTGCCATATTTCAAATCATGCGGCTTGCCCGCAAGCAAAGCCGCCATGAATTTTTTCTGATTGCGAATAATGTGCACAAAAACATTCGCCGTCATGCTGGTTCCCAGCATCACGCCGACTTGCAGAAACACCGCGCGGCCGTTGAAGTATTGATTCAAGAACACCGTGGCCATCATCAGCAGCGCGAAGGTCAACAGCACGGCAAGCGCGGGAACTTCCTTCAGTTTGCTGCGCCAAATGGTGTCATACACCAGCCACCACACAATGATTCCACCCACGCTCATGCCGATGGCACCCCAACCTGTGAGCGCGGACTTTGACGAGTCAAGTAACGGCGCGCCGCCATTGATGTAGAAAACCGAAATCAACAGCAACGTGCCGGTGATCCACGTTGTGTAGGACTGCCACATGAACCAATGCAGCGGCGATGGAATGGCGCCAGGATTGATGACGCGCTTTTGTAAATGAAAAACGCCGCCGCCATGCAGCATGTCAAGGTGTCCCAGCAAGTCCTTGTCATTATTTTCATCGCCAGCTTTGGGCGCGATGAGGTTCAACTCCATCCACGTGAACAAAATGGAATTGCCAATCCACATGATGGAAGCCAACACATGCACAAAGCGAAAGATGACACTGAACCAACTTGCGATTTCAGATTCCATGAGTGAAGTTTAAGATAGCCGCTGAATCGATTGATGTATTTTTGGGAGCGTTTGTTGTGGCGGGATCTTGAGTTGGAGTTGGCGCTAGATCAATGATCACGGGATTTGGATTTTTTGTTGGCTCATCTATTGGCTGGGATGTTGCCGCAGGATCTGTCTCAACTTCTGTCGCATCTGTTGGCGCACTTGAAGATGCATTTGGCACAGTTGGTGCAACAATGGCTGGTGAATTTTGTGGCATGGGCGGAAAGTTCAGGGGAGTTGTGGAATTGTTCACTAATCCAAAAGCCGCAACAACTATTTCATAAATAAACCATACCGATACCCAAACAATGACAACGAGCGGCGCCAACACCGCAAACGCCGTGCGCCAACGCGAAATTTTATGCAGTGCGGCGAGGGCTGACACCATGGCCACGGCCATCCACACAAGGCTGATCAATGAAAAATAAAATCCGCATATAGGAACCGCGCAAATAATAAAAGTTCCAGCGCAATACTGCGTGGCGCTCAACGTGTGCCCCAAGGCATGGTGCGAGCGTCCGTTTATACGAATCAGCGCATGTGTGATCAAGCCCCACACAAGAAAAAATAATTG
>CAJACJ010000249.1 GCA_903938205.1 uncultured bacterium | reverse complement strand
AGGTTTTCGTTGGTGGGATTGCCACACGCCATTCCCCGTGCACGGTCTTGATAAAGCCATGGGAATCAAGCGAACTATTTTGCCAGTGCTTGTGTTTGGCGCTGGTCTCACAGGCACCACGATTGGTTTTTGCTTGCAAGCATTTACCAACGCCGCAAGTTTCTCAATTTGGGCGTTGGTGTGGGTCACCGGATATCCATTCTTAATCAGCGGCAAACCACTGATCAGTATGCCGGCTTTTATTCCTGTCATGTTTGAACTCACCATTTTGCTTTCCGCGTTGAGCGCCGTTGGCATTATGTTCCTGTTCAATGGATTGCCTCGGTGGAATCATCCGCTGCTTTCCAACAAGCGATTCTTGCGCGTCACTGACGACCGGTTTTTCATTGTGATCGAATCACGTGACCCGCGTTTCTTCGCCAGTCGCACCGAACAATTCCTGAAGGATCTTGGCGCCAAGGCCGTCGAGATGGTGGAGGCCTAATCGTCATGCCACGCATCTTTATTTTCGTTGGACTCATCTTGCTGCTGTGCTTGCTCTTGCCGCCCGCCATTATCGCGCGCGTTCGTAGCACCCCCAACTCTAATCTTCCAATCCACATTATTCAGGACATGGCGTTTCAATCCAAGTACAAAACGCAGGCCGTCAATCCACTGTTTGCTGACGGCAACACCATGCGTCCGCCAGTGATGAACGCGGTCGCTCGTGGCGAGACATATCTTGACGCGCATTTGTATGACGGGGTAATCGATGGTCAATGGGCCAATGTTCTTCCATCTCAAATCAAAATGGATTTCGCCACGCTTCGTCGAGGTCAAGAGCGTTTCAATATCTATTGCTCGGTGTGCCACGGAATTTCTGGCGGCGGCAATGGCATTGTGAATCAGCGCGCCATGGAATTGGTCGCCAACACAAACGGTCCCGTGAATGGAACCGTGTGGGTGCAGGCCAAGAATTTGGTGCACGATGAGCTTGTCACCGTTCAACCAATGGGACAATTGTTCAACAGCATCACATACGGCATTCGAAATATGGCTGGGTATGGAAGCCAAATTCCAACCGAAGATCGCTGGGCGATTGCGGCGTATGTGAAAGCATTGCAGCGCAGTCAAAATGCTCTGGCTTCGGACGTTCCTGCGGGAACCAAAGTGACTGACAACGCAAGCGCTTCACCAACGCATGTTCAATTAAGCAATGCAACCGTGAATTCATTTACCAATCCTTCCACGTCAATTGCGGAGGTAAAGTAATGAGCGCCAGCGCCACCGTCCTGAATTTAAGTTCTTCCAATATTCGCGCTGACGGATTAGCCAGGCCGGGATTCATGTTGCGACTTGTTGGATTCGTAATTTTAGTCGCGGCTTTTTTCGTGGGTATGCGCTCGCCAGACCAAGGCTTATTTCTCCGCTTCTGGATGCAATCGTGGTTGTTTGTCACCAGCGTTTCATTGGGTGGATTGTTCTTCTTGATCGTGCATCACATCACGCACGCGGGTTGGAGCGTTGTGGTGCGGCGCCCTGCGGAAGCAATCGCATCAAATCTGCAATGGGTTTGGATTGGGTTCTTGCCGTTCGTCTTCTATTGGTGGAAGGGCGATCTCAGTGTCATCTTTCCTTGGGCCAATCTTGACGCGCTCAAACTGATTTCTTTGGAAGAGGCGGAACTTGTGGGCAAGAAAGCCGCGTTTCTGAATGACAAATTCTTCATGATTCGAGCCGCCGTGTATTTGGTGACATGGTTTGTTTTGTCGCGCTTCTTCGTAAGCAATTCAGTCGCGCAAGACAGCGATGGTTCCATGGCGCGCACAAAGAAATTGGAAAAGTGGGCCGGACCAGCCGCGATTTTATTTGGCTTGACCACATCATTCGCGGCCTTTGACTGGATCATGAGCCTGAACCCAGCGTGGTTCAGCACCATGTTCGGCGTGTATTTCTTCGTGGGTTGCTGCACTGGTGGATTCGCCTACATCGGAATTGTGTGCTTGCGCTTACAAGCGTTGGGCTATCTCAAAGGCATCATCACCACCGAGCACTATCAAGACATTGGAAAATTACTTTTCGCGTTTGGCGTTGTGTTCTGGGCCTACATTGCATTTAGTCAATACATGTTGATTTGGTACGCAAACATTCCGGAAGAAACCGCGTGGTTCTTGGCGCGCCAACTTGGCGAGTGGCGCGTGGTCAGCGTGGTTCTTTTGTTCGGGCATTTCATTCTGCCATTCTTGTTTTTAATCAGCCGATGGACGAAGCGGTGGCGCGGTACGTTGCTCTTCGCCTGCGTGTGGATGTTGGCTTCTCAATGGTTTGATTTGTTCTATTTGATCCAGCCAATAATTCCGCATGACATTGGCGCCTACAGTTCTTACGAACAAATTTTGGCGCACTACTCCAACGAAAGCGCGCATTTTCTAAATCCATGGAATTGGATTTTGCTTGTTGGATTCATGCTCATGCTTGTCGGCACAACTCTGAGCCGCTTAAGTTCCATGGGCTTGCTTTGCACGAAAGATCCGCGTCTTGCTGAAAGTTTGCGATTTGAAAATATGTAATGGAACATTGAAATGACAACCGCACAAACAGACATTCTCAAGCAACTTGATGACCCTGAGCCAGGCAGCACATGGTTCTGGTCGTTGGCCAGCATTGTTGTGTTCGTGGTCATCGTCGTGGCGGCAAGCGCCTTCTACTTCAAGGTTGATTCCTTTGAAGTGGACGCCAAAATCATTGACCAACCAACGCTGAGTTTGGAGCAATTGCGAGCCGCGCAACGTGAAGAGTTGGCGGTGTACAGCAATTACACCTGGACTTTGCCAGATGGCAAAACCGCGACTTACACGCGTATTCCAATTGATCGCGCCATGGAAATGGTTGTGCAAGATGCCAAGACTGCGCCGCGAACTTTGCCAGTCACGAACAAACCTGTCGTGGTTCAGCCTGCAATACAACCCGGGGCGCAAAAATGAATTCACGCCAAGCCACACTGCTTATCTGTTTGATCGCGGTGGCGGCTTTGGCGCAATCAGTTTTTGCTCAGCGACCGCTTGATCCACACGGCTACGAACCACCGGTGCAAACCACAGACGCTCCCAAAGAACTCGCGGGTCTTGAAGTGAAGGATCAACGTGGCGTTGTGTTGCCAATGCAATCTGCATTGGTGGATGAAACTGGAAAATCAATCACGCTTGGTGAACTTTTCACCGACGGGCGCCCCAAGCTTGTGCAACTTGGCTACATGAAGTGCCCAATGCTGTGCGGTCTTGCGCTCAACGGCTTGGTTCGTGGCATGCAAGGACTTGATTGGTCAGCGGGCGACCAATTTGATGTGTTGTTTATCAGCATTAACCCAGAGGAAACATTTGAACTTGCCGCCGCCAAACGCAAGGGCTACGCCGCGGAATATGCGCGCGCGGGCGGCGAAAAAGGCTGGCGATTTTTAACGGGCTCAGAAGCAAGCGTGCGTGGCATTGCCGACGCGGTTGGATTTCCTTATCGCAAAATGGACAACGGTGAATACGCTCATCCAGCGGCCGTATTTGTTGTCACTGGTGACGGTCGGTTGGCGCAATATTTGCCTGGCGTGGCTCAATCCCCAACGGATTTACGACTGGCGTTAACGGGCGCCGGCGAAGGACAACTTGGCTCCACATTCGACCAGTTTGTCTTTTGGTGCCATCAATTTGACCCCAATAAAGGCGGCTACGTGATTTGGGCGTATCGAGTCATGCAGCTTGCTGGCGCGGTCACTCTGCTGGCCCTTGGCACAGTGGTGTGGATGTTGCTGCGTAATGAGGCCCGCGCCAAGCGTTTGAAGGCGCCAAATGCTGAAATTTTCAACTCAAAAAATATTGTTTCAGGAGTGGTCTCAAGGCACTAGCCATCCAAAGATAGAAGTCCCCAATGAATATTCCATCCACCATCTTTTCAAACTTGCTCGCAGGTGATCCGCGCGAAGGACGCACTTTGTGGCTTCCACCCCCGGACAGCAATCTTGCCGTCAACAGTGATCTGATGTTTTGGTGGATCAATATTATTTGTTATTTCTTCTTCATAGGCATTGTCATTGCGCTTGTGATTTTGGTGGTGAAGTACCGCATGAAAAAGGATCGTCCTTTCCGCACGGATGGTCCGCTGCATCACTTGCCGCTTGAAATGACTTGGGCGCTTGTGCCGTTGTTCATAGTCATTTTCGTTTTCTACTTTGGATTCCGTGATTACTTGAACTTCATGACTCCACCAAAGAATTCATACGAGATCGCGGTGACCGCGCAAAAGTGGGGATGGCTCTTCAAGTATCCCAACGGCGCCACCAGCGATGACTTGTATGTACCAACGGGTCGACCCGTGAAGTTGTCCATGCGCAGTTCCGACGTCCTGCATTGCTGCTACATCCCTGACTTCCGTGTGAAGAAGGATCTTGTGCCCGGGCGCTATTCATACTTGTGGTTTCAAACAGATAATGTCACGCCTGAAGGCTGGGGACATAATTTATTTTGCGCCGAGTATTGTGGCACTGGCCACAGCAATATGAATCGCAAGGTCTACGCGTTGGCCCAACCAGAATTTGACGCGTGGCTGACCGCGCAAAGTCAATGGTTGGACAAAATTCCAGAAGAGGAATTGTATTTCCGCGCTGGTCCAAAGTTGTACGCGCGTTGCCAGCAATGCCATTCACTGGACGGCACCAAAGGCATCGGGCCATCGTGGAAGGGTTTGTGGGCTCGCGTGAGTGGTGGCGAAGGTGGCGATGTCAAATTCACCGATGGCACTGGCTATCAAAGTCAAATTGGCGCGGGCAAGCAATATCAAACACCAGAGGACTACATTCGTTCGTCCATTTTAAATCCTGGCGAACATGTCGTGGCTGGTTATGCCAACGCCATGCCAAGTTTCAAGGGGCAACTGAATGACAAGGGCATTGATGCCGTCATTGGATTCATAAAGCACATGGATGAGTTTGACACCAAGGGCAAGTATTTGAAAGAAGTTCCAGCCGCCCCAAAAGTGAGCATGAAGTAACGCAATTTGTTCGATCATTTATAAATATATTTTTGAAAGTAGAAGCGTCATGACAACAATCAACATTTCACAACCACTGGACACAGCTGCGCGTCCCGACAATTACATCACGCACACGAGCGGATTTATGAGTTGGGCCTTCACGCTGGATCACAAGCGTATTGGTGTCATGTATTTGGTCAGCGTGCTGGTGAGTTTCTTTGTGGGCGGAGTGTTCGCGTTGTTGGTGCGCACAGAATTGCTCACGCCAGGCCAAACAATTCCAGGCGTCACTGCCGATGTCTACAACCATTTCTTCACACTGCACGGCGCCATCATGGTGTTCCTTGTGATTATTCCCAGTATTCCCGCCGCGCTTGGCAACTTCATCATGCCCATTATGTTGGGCGCCAAAGACGTTGCGTTTCCGCGCCTGAATCTTTTCAGCTATTACCTGTGGATTTTTGGCGCACTGTTTACCGTAAGCAGCTTGTTGCTTGGTGGCTTTGACACGGGCTGGACTTTCTACACACCGTACTCAACGACAACCCCAGCCGGCGGAGTTATTCCCGCGCTCACGGGCGTATTTATTCTTGGTTTCTCAAGCATCTTTACTGGTTTGAATTTCATTGTCACCGTGCACAAGTTGCGTCCGCCTGGCATGACATGGTTCCGCATGCCGCTTTTTCTATGGGCCATTTATGCCACCGCCATTATTCAAGTTCTTGCAACTCCAGTGCTGGGTATCACGTTGCTTCTGCTGATTGTGGAGCGCGCGTTCAACATTGGAATCTTTGATCCATCCATGGGCGGCGATCCAGTTCTATATCAGCATTTCTTCTGGTTCTATAGCCATCCTGCGGTGTACATCATGATTCTTCCCGCCATGGGAATTATTAGCGAGCTCATCAGCGTGCACGCGCATCGCCACATCTTTGGCTACAAGTTCATCGCGCTCAGTTCAATTGCCATTGCCATTTTCAGTTTCTTGGTTTGGGGACACCACATGTTTATCAGCGGTCAAAGTCCACTGCTCAACACGCTCTTTAGTTTGATTTCTTTCAGCGTGGCTATTCCCAGCGCCGTTAAGGTGTTCAATTGGATGTCCACCTTGTACAAGGGCAACATTGTGTTGAACACGCCTATGTTGTACGCATTGTCTTTCCTTGTCTTGTTCACCATTGGTGGACTTACTGGAATTCATTTAGCTACATTGAATACCGACGTGCATTTGCATGACACGTATTTCGTGGTCGCGCATTTTCATTACGTCATGATGGGATCCGCGTTGATCGGCATGATTGGTGGCCTACACCATTGGTGGCCAAAGATTACGGGTCGCATGTACAACGAAAATCTTGGGCGCATTGGGTGCATCATCGTCTTCATTGGTTTCAATGTGACTTTCTTCACGCAATTCTTCTTGGGCAGCCAGGGAATGCCGCGGCGTTACTACGACTATCAACCTGAGTACCAGATTTACCACGTGATCAGCACGATTGGTTCTTACATCATGGCTAGTGGATTTTTACTCACTGGGTACTACTTGTTGGCCAGCTTGTTTGGTGGGCGTCTTGCGCCGGCAAATCCTTGGGGCGGTCGCAGTTTGGAATGGCAATGCGCTAGCCCGCCACCATTTGATAATTTTGCCACGCAACCACGCGTGGGTGATTGCTACGACTTCTCCGCCATACGTTGGGATGAAAAAGAGCAGGGCTATGTTGTTGACCGAGCTCTTGATACAACATTGAATCCAAATTTAGCTACCAAGAATTCGCATTGATTCGTAACTCATTCAAAAGAGAACACCGTTGACCACACTTCAATCGCAACCCAATCACGCGGATGATGCGCATAGCGCGCATGACGAGGCTCATGGAAGTGCCGAGCACGCTAAGTATCCGTTTCTTCAGCACCATTTTGATACGCCGCATCATCAATTCGACAGCGCAAAGCTTGGCATGTGGTTGTTCTTGGCAACCGAAGTCTTGTTCTTCGGCGGTTTATTTGTTGCCTACGCAGTGCTTCGAAATCGCTTTCCTGAAGTGTTCAGTTACTCCAGCCACTATCTCGACACGATCATGGGCGGCATTAACACATGCGTTCTTATTCTTTCCAGCCTCACCATGGCGCTTGCTGTTCGCTTTGCCCAGACAAACCGCAAAAAGGGTTTGATTATTTGTTTAATCCTTACTTTCATGGGCGCGATTGGTTTTATGGTGATTAAGTACTTTGAGTACAGCCACAAGATTCATGACAATTTGGTTTGGGGCACCACGTTCTATGTTCCGCCACACGATGCTGTCGGTGAGTTGGAAGCGAAGGAGTTGTCAGTCACTCCAACAACCAGCATTACGTTGACTCCGGTCAATCCCGCAGTTTTTGCAGTGCCAGTCTTGTCGCAAACTCCACCTGTGGATGCCAGCGCAATCAAGCAGGCGTCACGCGCGCCGGTTGGTTTAGCAACGCCATCGCAAATGGCCAAGGCGGAGGGCTTGCCAACGGGTGAGCATGATCCATCGTTCGCGCATCCAGCGACGCATTTGGTCGACAAGAAAATGCCGGCCAATGCACATGTGTTCTTCGCCATTTATTACGCCATGACCGGCTTGCACGGCGTGCACGTTTTGGCTGGCATGGTGGTGATTGCGTGGCTTCTGAAGCGCGCAATTGCTGGTCATTTCTCCAGCGACTATTTCACGCCCGTCGATGTCGGCGGTTTGTATTGGCACATTGTCGATTTGATTTGGATATTCCTCTTTCCGCTGTTCTATCTCATTCACTAAGGGCCAACCATGTCACACACCGCAACAACTTCGCAAGAGACTGGTGGAAAAAATCCTGGCGCGCACCCAATTGTTGGCCACTTGGTTCCAACATGGCTGCTTATGTTTGTTGGAACCTCGTTGCTTATGTTGACCGTGATCACGGTCGCGGTGCGCTACATAGATATTGGTGAGTTCAACATAGTTGTGGCCCTTGGCGTGGCTTTGGTCAAAGCAACATTAGTGTGCTTGTTCTTTATGCATTTGCGCTGGGATCGATCATTTAACACATTGGTGTTTGTGGTGAGCGTGGTCTTGGTTTTATTAATGATGGCGTTCTTGATCATGGACACAAACCAATATCGCGACACCCAATTTGATGGGAATGCGCCCAATGCGGAGTCCACATTGCAAGCCAACGCGCCAGGCGCGCCAGTGGCACGCTTTAAGCCATACAGTCCGTGATGCGGCCTCGACTTCAGTTGTGCAATGTCGTGGTGATACAAACGCACATCCGAATAATTAGAACACACTTGGTGGCTAGCCCGTTGCGGTGTAAACAGCATTATTTTTTGATGGCGCAAACTTGTGGCTGTTAAAACTCAAACATTCATAGACCCATTCGCGGGAATACAGCAACGCTTTGCCGCAGGAGTTCTAGGCATGTGGGTTTTTCTGGTGGTGGTTGCCATGCTGTTTTTGGGCGCAATCATTGGGTATGTAGTGGTGCGGGTGAATCCCAACTTGGAGGATCCATTTATTCCAGAGGGCGCGACGGGCTTGCCTGGTGCGCTTGTGTTTTCAACCATGGCACTCATAGTTTCTAGTTACTCCATGCACCAAGCCACACGCCATGTGCGGCAGGGGCGTTCGCAAGAGGCGCATCAGTCCATGGCCATGACCTTGGTGTTGGCCTGCGCGTTTCTTGCGCTACAAACTTTCGCGTGGGTCACGCTGTGGCGGCAAAATATTCACTTTGGCGATTCACTGTATGCGTGGAGTTTTTATATTCTCACGGGTTTACATGCGCTGCATGTACTGGCAGGATTTGTTCCGTTGATTCGCGTGTGGCGCAAGACCGCCCGCGGAGCGTATTTCAAGGAGCACCCGGAAGGAATTGTCTACTGCGAAATGTATTGGCACCTGCTTGGCGTCATTTGGCT
>CAJACJ010000248.1 GCA_903938205.1 uncultured bacterium | reverse complement strand
TGGAGCGAGCGAGTGCGCGCCGTGACAAGCAAGGGCGAAGTGCTTCGTTACTGCGCCAATATCACGCGCGCCAGCGTGAAAGTGGGACTTGTTGGAGTTCCGGTTGGAAGCCTACTAGGATCACTCAGCGGAACGGATAATCAATTCGTGTTCACTACCACGCGCTACCGTGATAACCCCTTGGTCATTTCTGGCCCTGGCGCTGGACCTGCTGTCACCGCCGCTGGTGTGTTGAATGATTTACTGCGCGTGGTCATTTCATGAGCAACAACATGAACAATACAGGCATCACCATTGCATGTTCATCATGCGCCCAAAAGTTCAGCGACCTCACTCCGCTTGCAACGTGCTCCAAATGCGGCGGCTTGTTGGACATCACGCCAGCCATGCCAGCGCTGTGCAGCGATGATTTAAAAAATCTTTTTGATAGCCGAGTCAGTATTGCCGCAATGCGGGGATCAGCGGCGGGCCGTTCTGGCGTGTGGAGATTTCGCGAACTTGTTCTGCCAATCAGTGACGCGGATATTGTCAGCCACCCAGAAGGCAACACACCATTGTTAGAGCGCCCCGCTATTTCTAAATTCGCGGGCGTAAAAAATTTATTGATCAAGCATGAGGGCTTCAATCCATCCGGCTCTTTCAAAGACCGCGGCATGACGGTCGCGGTAACTCAAGCCAAGCGATGTGGCGCCACAGCGATCGCATGCGCATCAACTGGCAACACCAGTTCATCACTTGCGGCGTATGGAGCGCAAGCTGGAATACCGGCGCTGGTCATGGTTCCCGCTGGCCGCATTTCCATGGGAAAACTCGCTCAAACCGTGGCGTATGGCGCGCGCACGCTTTTGGTGCGCGGCGACTTTGACGACTGCTTGCGCTTGGTGCGAGAGTCCAGTGAGAAGTTGGGCGTGTACTTGGCCAACTCGCTCAATCCATTTCGCATTGAAGGTCAGAAGACCATTATGTTTGAATTGCTGCAGCAACTTGCGTGGGAATCACCCGATTGGGTGGCGCTGCCCGCCGGAAATCTTGGAAACACATCCGCATTTGGAAAAGCATTGCGCGAAGCGCAGGCACTTGGTTTGATCACGCGCATTCCACGACTCTTGTCGGTGCAGGCCAGTGGCGCGGCACCATTCGCGCATGACTTTGCCGACAACTTTGCAAAGCGGACAAGCGTGCGCGCGGAAACAATCGCAACGGCAATCCGAATTGGCGACCCCGCTTCATGGGACCGCGCGGTGTCGGCCATTCGTTTCACCAATGGTGTGGTGACATCGGTGAGCGACGAGCAAATTATGCAAGCCAAGCAAGTGATTGACGCAAGTGGTGTTGGCTGCGAACCCGCAAGCGCCGCAAGCGTGGCGGGCGTGCGCGAGTTGGTGGCGCGCGGAATCATCGCGCCGCACGAGCGTGTGGTCGCCATGCTGACCGGCCACATTCTGAAAGATCCTGAAAAATTGTTGAATACAAATGATGCGCGCGGCCACGCCGCGGCTAACGCCCCCATTGAAATTGACGCCACGCTGTCCGCTGTTGAACGCGTGCTTCAAACCGCGACAAAAGCCTGAAATTCAAGTGAATTTACATGCGACGCAGGTTCGCAACAAATACTTGCAACGAGCAAGTTTTGATATACGCACGACAATGTGAACGCATAAAAATGTATTACGTTGGTCGCCAATAACTATGGAATACCCAAGTGAAAATGTACCTACTATGAACATTGCACTTTGAATTTGTTCTGCTTTCAAACATGAACCACACCGCACACATTCTTGGCGCTGGAGGAATTGGAATCGCCGCCGGCGTTTGCCTAGCGCGAGCTGGCTGGAATGTGACCATGGTTGATTCGAATGCCAAAAAAATAGAAGCGGGAAAGCGCGACGGAATGTCCGTCGATGGCCAAATAGAAACGCGCGCTCAGTTTGTTTCATTTCATGAATGGGTGCCACCAGCCAACGAACCAATTCTGCTGTGTGTAAAAACTTTTGACAACGCGCCTGTTCTACAGCGCATTGCCAACATGGAACAGGTGGTCCCCATTCAAAACGGATTTGACTCGCAACTTGAGTTGCTTGACCACCCAGCCGAGGCCATCGCATCATTTGTTTCTGAATGTGATGCGGATCGGCCAGTCACACGCATTACCCGCGCAGGTGCGCTTCACATTGGCGCGCGAAGTAGTGTGAATACGCAACAACGGGAGCGTATTCAAATGCTGGCGCTCGCTTTAGTGCAAGGAAAATTATTTCCCGTTGAAAATGTGCCAAATATTCTGCCGTTTAAAGCCACAAAACTCATGTACAACGCGGCAATTTCTCCACTTGCCTCCAGCGCTGGCGTGGACAACGCTCAATTGCTCATAGATCCGCTGGCGCAAAAAATGTTCTTTGCGTTGTTGCGCGAAAATTATTCCATTCTGAAAAACGCGGGATTAGAAATGCAAACCATTGGTCCCTTTCATCCCGACACGGTCATGCGTATTTTGCGTACGCCACTGCTTCCTAAACTCATGGGCGTGTTCTTTCGTCCATCGTTAAGAGGAACCTATTGCTCCATGAGCCCTGATATGGGTAGTGGCCGCACTGAAATTGACGCCTACAACGGCCACCTTATTCGTCTTGCGGCAGGTTTCCCCTGCCCGATCAATCGTGCCGTTGTTGGAATGGTGGAAAAAATTTCGCGTCAACGACTGGCGCCTGCGTACTCGCACCTGCGTGAACTTGCATCCACACTTCCACGCGGAGTCATAGCGTGATTGCGATCAACCCATGCGCTCTGAAACTAAGAGAGTGTTTTGAAAACGATTTTCATAAATATTTTTCACAAATCTTCTTAACGCGAATCAAATTGCGAGCTGATCCATGATTCTTGTCACTGGAGGCGCGGGCTTCATTGGCTCTCATCTTGTGGATCAATTAACACGCGACAACCAGCACGTGCGTGTTCTAGAGCACCCCAACGCGAATGTTGACCATTTGCCTTTGAACAAAATAGAGCTTGTACGCGCCGATATTCGCGATTTATCCGCAGTCAACCAAGCCGTGCGCGGTTGTGATCAGGTGTACCACCTTGCGGCGGATCCAAACTTATGGCGGCGCAATCGCGGCGAGTTTGATGCCATCAATCATGTCGCGGCGGTGCATGTCATGCGCGCCGCGCTTGATGCTGGCGCAAAGCGCGTGCTGTATGTCAGCACTGAAAGCATTCTCACATCGGCTAAGGGAACCGTTGGCGCCGTTGAGAACGCTCGCTTTCAAGAGCGGGACATGATTGGGCCCTACTGCTTGAGTAAGTTTCGTGCCGAGCGTGCCGCCTTCGACCTTGCTGCTACTGGCGCACCAGTGATTGTGTGCAGCCCCACACTTCCGATTGGTCCAGGCGACAGAAATCAAACTCCGCCAACGCGTCTTGCTGTGGCATTCTGCCGCGGAAAAATACCAGCGTACTTGGATTGCGAATTCAACCTTATCGACGCGCGCGACGCTGCCGACGGATTGATTCGCGCCATGCAACGCGGTCGAACCAACGTGCGATATTTAATTGGAGCGCACAACACCAGACTTGTGCATTGGCTTGAATTGTTGGCGCGCATCACCAACCGGCCCGCACCGCGCAAAAAAGTTCCGTTTGTCGTAGCGCTTGCCGCTGGTTGGTTCAGCGAATTATGGTCCGACACCATTTCGCATCGCATGCCCATGGCCACGGTCACTGGCGTGCGCCTCACACGTCGCTCCATGCATTTTGATCCTTCGAGAAGCCTGAACGAACTTGGATTACAACCGCGATCGGTGGAAGCATCTATGCGCGACGCGGTGCGTTGGTATCAAGAACAAAATTGGATGTAACCATGCTTTGCCCGAAGAGGCGAAGCCATACACAATCGCGCGCGACCATGTCGCCGCAAATTCATTTCATGATTAATTAATCAAGCCAATCGCGCGCGCGGCCAACATGACCAGGACCGCCATAGCGACAGCGACTTGCAACATCATTCCAAGTTGAATGGGATTGCGAAGTGGAACCGGAAGCGTTGGACCAAATGTGCTTGCCGTGTTGAATGACAAGAATAAATAGTCCACAAACTTTGGCCGCCACCCAATCAACGATTGGAAACCGGATGTGTTGTGTGGAAAAACAATTCCAGGATGGATCTTCTCGCCGGCAGCAATGCGCACTTGTAGTGGGTGATCAAATCGCCAGTAAAAAGCAGCAAAAACTGCGATATTTTCCAAATACACCAAACTTGCTGAAAGCAGCAGGAACCCAGGATTGTCCTGTTTGTCGAACAGGCACATGATAAGACCGACCAAATTATCCATCAATGCGATGAGCGAAAGCAGTAACGTGACATCGAAAAAAAGCTTGAACCACTTTCTTGTTTTGGTCAACCAAAATAATCCCGCAATCACAGTCGTAATGAACGCGATTGGACTGGCGTATTCGTCTGCCAATCGAAACATGACAACGGCCACGGATGGGGAATGATCAGTCAAGCTCAATGATGTAGATGTTGCAATGTCCAAGCAAGCCGCGACCGCCAAAGTGATCACGATCGCTCCCGTTGTGGAGCAACGTGTTTCATCATGCGTATCACTGTTCGTGGAAATTGCCATGGCGCAAGACTAGTCCAGTTGCGAGCGACTGTCATTTGCGACAGTAGGTTGATCAATACAAAATGGACAAGAAATACCTTTGACATAGCGCGCGTCTTTCTGTTCCTGCGGCGTCAGAGGCATTTGGCATGCGAAGCATGATGCGGAACCGGTTTCTTGCAACGCCGAGTCAACGCATACGCGGCGATCAAAAACAAAACATTCGCCTTCATAATGCGCGCCTCCGCACTCCTCGAAATATTTCAAGATGCCACCGTCAAGCTGAAAAATATTTTGAAAGCCTTCGCGCTCCATGTATGGGCCTGCTTTCTCGCAGCGAATTCCGCCGGTGCAAAACATGACGACGGGTTCATGCTTTAAATTGGCTGGAAGTTTTTCAACCGCGCCGGGGAAGTGTCGAAAGTGGGAAATACCGGCTGGAACTGCGCCGCGAAAAGTGCCCATGCGAATTTCATAATCATTGCGCGTGTCAAGCAAGGTGAGCGGCTTGCCTTCATCAAGCCACTGCTTTAAAACTTTCGCCGACAGCTTTTTGCTTGTGCGCTTGGCCGGATCAATGCCTTCCACTCCAAACGCGATAATTTCTTTCTTCAACTTCACCAACATGCGGCGAAATGGCTGCGCATCGCTCAGACTCACCTTGGGTGTGAGATTCTGCAAGCCAGGAACGGCTCGCAAGTGCGACAGCAACAGGTCAATATTCCCCTGTGTGCCCGCCACAAACAGGTTAATTCCCTCGGGGCTCAACATAATGGTGCCCTTCAGTTCTGCTGCGCGGCATATTGTGCGCAACTGCACACGCAATTCTGGCAAGCCAGACAGTGGAGCGAACAAATATGTGGAAATGTTTACGAACACTTCAACAGTCTATAGCCACGATGCCCGCAGACAAATTAGAAAAATAAAACGGACGCGGAACATGTCCGCGTCCGTCACCAATCTTTCATGCGCAAGGCGCCATTCTTCAATGGCTTCAATATATCCAGAGCAACGCTCTAGATTTCAAACGCATGCGTTTGCAGAATTACTTTGCCTTTGGCGCTGCTACAGCGTCCAAAGAGACAAACTTAAATTGTTGACCACCAACAGCGGCTTCCGCCATGGCGCCTTCAACATTGCTCACAAAAATCGCCACGCCATCGTGGTAGCTGGTTGCGGCGCCCGTGCCTGAAGCCACCATCACTGCAGAAACTTGCGCGGTGAACGCAAACTTGTTGGCGGTGAACACCTTGTAGTTGGCTTCATCCTTGAAGAAAATAAATTCATCAAATGATTGGCCGCCAATGGTCGCGCCAATGGTGCCTTGGCCCATGGAGCAATAGCCCACCAACTTGCCGCCCTTGTAGACCTCGCCGTCGCCGCCAGCGCCACCAATAATAAATCCACCCTTGCCCACGCTTGGAAGAACCGCGTAGGCATAATTGTCCTTAAAGAATTTTTCGATTGTTGGATCAACCTTCTTGACCAAATCAATGGATGTGGCCACAGAAGCAGAAAGTGATTTCTTTTCCTCGGCGGTTTTTGGCGCTCCGGCGCACGCGCTTAACGCACCAACAAGAACGATCGCAGACCAAAATTGAATTCGCATGATGAGCTCCTTAAAATAAAATTTGAAACATGACTGGAAGAGGGAACAGAATACCCTTGAACGCATTCCACGTTGCTTGATTTCCTACTTGGAGATTTTGCCTGAAAATGACAGGCCTTTGGCCATTGTCGTAGCGGACGGACATGGCTTCATACGCTTCAATCAGCCTGCTTTGAAAGCAAATTCGCCCACATATTTTCGTAAGCCGCTTCCAAATTGCGCGCGAAGCGCGGCGCGTCCATTAAGGGGGAAGCCGTCATAGTTTGGCGAAGCGTTGCACGCAACGTTTCCAGCCGTGACACATCATTGGCAAGCGCGCAGGCGATGTCGACATAGTTGTCGTTGTCCCGCGCCACCAAATCACCAAGTCCAACACTGCGCATTCGGCTCGCCCCCATCAAACCAACATGGTTCACGCCACTGTTCACAACCACCGGCACGCCCATCCACAATGCGTCACAAGTTGTGGTGTCGCCGTTGTGCGGAAAGGTATCCAGCGCAATGTCCACTTGGTGATACGCGCGCAAGTGCGTGTGATAGTCGTCGCTTCCTAAAAAATGAATTCGCGCGGCCTCCACGCCATGCTTGGTAAATGCGGCAAGAACAAGCGCACGAATTTTCTCCGCTTCAAAGCTGCGATATTTTAGCAGCAATATTGAAGTTGGCACGCGTTGCAAAATACGCGCCCATGTTTGCAAAACCTCTGGCGTCATTTTAATAAAATTATTGACCGATCCAAAAGTAATATGACCACTTTGCTTCGCTGGCAGCGCAACAACATCTGGAGAGTTGGCCAAAGGCTGAAAGCATGAAAACGTGTCGGACAAGCGAACAAGTTTCTCGGTGTATAAATCATCGGTCACGCCAATCGGATCGCTGACCGCATCGGTGATTCTGTAATCCATGCGTGTCAAGCCGGTGGTGCTGGAATACCCAATCCAACTCACCTGCACAGGCGCGGGCTTGCGCGCGAACACACGCAACCTATTCATTGGAGTGTGGCCCGCGAGATCAACCAGAATGTCAATCCCATCGGCGCGAATCATGTTCGCAACATCTTCATCGGAACGATTGGTGATGACGCGCCAATGATGCGCAAGTTTTTCAAAGCGACCTGTGACCGCGTCCCCCACGGGATAGTTGTAGTAACAAAATATTTCAAAGCGCTTGGCGTCATGCGCGGCAAGCACGGGCTCTATGAAATGCGCAACCGCATGTTGGCGAAAATCGGCGGAAACATAGCCAATTCGAAGGCGTTGATCAGCGCGCACTCCGTCCACGCGCGCACGCGGCGGCATGGGAGCAATGGCGTGCTCGTGACGCTGGCCAAACTGCTTGTGCCAATTGAAAATCTCTCGCACATTGGGGTGTGGTTTGTAACTGAGGGTGTATAAAAAATTACTTTGCTGATTCACATCGTCGGGGTTCAACTCGCCGCCGCGGCGAAACAACTCACTCGCCTCATCTAGACGCCCTTCATTCAACAACAAGCCCGCGCAATTGTTACACGCTTCCGCTGTGGGTTGAATCTCATTCGAGCGCTGATATGCCAACATGGCTGCATCGGTGTCACCCATTTCCGCGTTGATAATTCCAAAGTTGAAGTGGTACAAACGATTGTTGGGCTGCAAAGCAATGGCTCGGCGCATGAAATCAATACCTTGCTTGCTTTGCCCCAACTGATGGCAAGTCACACCTAAAAAGAAAAGCGCGTCGGCGTGATCCGAGTCAGCCGCTACGATCAATTCAAACACCATTTTTGCCGCGGGAATTTGACCCGCCTGTTGTAATTGCGCGGCGACATGCAACGCCTCCGCAAGCGCGACACGCCGGGCCGACGCACCCGCGATGGCTGGCAACATGACGGAATTCATTTTCGCCGCTGGCACCGCGGGTCGCTGACAACAATTTTTCGACTTGCGCCCACTTCCACACGCGCATGGATCGTTGCGACCAACTTCGCTCATGACTTGCGCAAAGTCCTTGGAGTGCGAGTTTGTCCTTCGCCCATTAATTGCGCGAATGCCGTTGAATCTTTAGAGGCGATCGCCGCCGCCACGCGATCAATTGCGGCGCGCAAACGCTCAATGGCCGCACCCGAAAACGGATTGCGCGCTTGAATTTCGTAATACACATCGGGGCTTTCGCGCACCACTGCCGCGGCCAAAGTTTCCAGCGCCAAGAAAGTAGTGCTGCGAACGGGATGCTCGCTTTGCGGCAGCGCCAACGAAAATGCGATCGCTGTTGCGTGCGCCAAGCTCAGCAAATCCGCCATGACTCGATCGTGATCCACC
>CAJACJ010000247.1 GCA_903938205.1 uncultured bacterium | reverse complement strand
CTCAACAAGCCAAAGTTGATCGCTTTGCGGCGGCGCGCGCTCGCAAACGCGCGAACGCTGTGGTGCGTGGTGTTCCGTTGAATTTGCCCAGTGTTCCCAAGGTCGCCAATCTTGCCGAGGAAAAACTTGCGGCTATTGATAAGCGTTCGCGCGAGTGGGAAGTTTCCGCCACGCCATTGATTGAGCGCATCGCCTCCGCAAGTTTGGACGATAAATCCGCGGACCGAATAGAGGAACTAAAGCGCAAACTGATCACCAGTGAACGCGCGGCGGTGCGCGACATTGCGGCACAGTTGCCGCCGGACGCCGCGCAAAAATACAAGATGCAATTTGCGCGCAAAGCATTGGCTGGCTTGTCCAGTTGGAGTCCGTTTGCGTTCAGTTCTCCAGACGCGCTTCGCAAGCAACTTGCCGACGCCAATCGCGCGGCGAAAGAGAATGCATCCGCCATTGCCAAGATCGATCAGTGGCAACAGCAACGCGATCAACTTGATGACGCCGCGCTTGACGCGTTGACCGCTGAAAAATTTTCGCCCGAAGCCATGCAGGACATGAATGCAAAGTTTGCGCAGATGAACGCGGCAAGAATTGCAGACATTGCCCAGGCCGCGAACATGCCCGAGTTGGGTTCCGAGAATGAAGCCATGCCCTTCACTTTTGAAGGCGGCGATGGCGAGGGCGCGATTGATTTGAGTGAGTTGGGCAACCAAGGTGGCGCAATGATGTTCACCAGCGTGAGCAGTGCGCAATTCATGGGCGACGCTGGCGCGGGAATGGGCGCAACTTTAATTGCCGCCGATGGAAACGCCATGCCCGAAGGCGCAATGCAAGGCGCCAAGACAATGATGGTGATTACATCGTCAGGGAATGAGGACGCGTCGAACACGAGCGTGAGCGCGAATGTGAGCATGAACATTCAAGTTGGCGAGGGCGGCGATGGCGAAATGACGCCCGAACTTGCTGAAAAAATTGCCGAGCTTGTGAAAGAGAAAGTGGGCGAACATGTTGGTTCGCAAGTGGAGGCCAAGATTGGCGATCAAATGAATGCCCAAATTGATTCGCAAGTTGGCGCGGCAATTGCGCAGTCCGTGAGCCAATCTGGCGGCGCGCATCAGGGCAACAATGGCGCATCCGAGATCATTTCCAACGACACGCCGCAAGACATGTTTGGTGGCATGCGGCAATTCCGGGCGATGAATCGCCAAGACATAGAACAACTTCGTCTGCGTCTTGCGGTACCAGACGCTCAGCGCGCCGTGTGGGATTCGCTGGCCAATGATTTACTGCAAAGCATCGCCGAGTGGAAAAAAACAAATCTAGGTGCGGTGAACACGATCTACATGCCTCAGCCTGGCGAAGATGCCGCGACGTTTATGAAGAAGTCGCATGAGCGGGCCGAAGCGCTGGCCAAATTAGAGGAGACTTGGTTTGATGATGTGGCCACTGGCGTGAAGGGTCTTGATGCCGCGCACGTTGAGCGCGAGCGTGGTCGCCGCACCATGGTTCGAGCGTTTGCCAACGTTCAAAATTCCCCCATGCCCATGCCAAACATCATGATGTCGCGCTGGAGCAAAGTGGATTTGTACGCCGCGACCGATGCGTTGCCTGCGCAAGCGCGCGCGCAAATCATGCCAACGCTTGACGCCTGCCGCGCGCAGATGCTGCAAGAACTATCGAATTTGCCTGACAAACTTGACGCTTTCAGCGTGGTGCAAATGTCTGCCATGCAAATGGAATCGCACGCCGACGACGCAGGCCACGACAACATGCAAATTTCAATGAACATGGACGATTCCAAAATGGCGGAGTTGGAGAAGGCGCGCAAGCCATTGACCGCGGCATGGAAAGCGGTGGAGCAATTGCAAGAGGCGAATGTGGAGGCCGTTGCGGAAAAATTAGACCCATCCAACGCCGCACTTTTTCGCCGCGCCGTTCGCAAGCAAACGCACCCAGAAGTTTTTCGCACGCAAGAAAAAGTGGACGCAGCTATTGAGCGAATCATTGCGCTGCCCGCGCTCACACCAGCGCAAATACAAGCCGTGACCGCGCTTGCCAACGACTATCACCAGCGCGCCGACACATTAATCGCGCGTTCCATTGAACAAACGCAACGCAATGACGCGGCCATGGCCATCATGATGGAAGGGCCTGGCCAAGCGCAACCAGCGGACATGGCCAAGCAGGAGCGTGCCATGATGTCAACGGATATTGCGCGTGCTGACGCCAGTTACGACCGCGAGGAATTAAACGCGCGCGCGTTGCGACAACTTCGCGCGGCACTGACCGCCGATCAAGCCAAGGCCGCGAAAGTGAATTGAGGCTTGGAAAAATATTTCAACGCACACAAACTACGCAAATCGCGTCGCCTACTTCACGCAACGAAATCCTAAATTAGAAAGCCCCGTGTCCCAATCCGTGCCGCGACGCGCGCTGGGCCGATAGTTGCGGCAATAATTTTCCGCGCACATGAATGATCCACCACGAATCACGCGCTGCGACGCCTCTGGATTTTCCGGATTAAACGAGCGCGCGGGTCCCGCCGGATTTTCACACACGCCACTTCCCGCTTGCCGATACGCGCGCGCATCAAACCAATCCGAGCACCACTCCCACGCATTGCCAATCATGTCATACAAGCCGTAGCCATTGGCGGGAAAACTTTTCACAGGCGCGGTGCCCGCAAAGCCATCTTCATTGGTATTGCGATCCGGAAAGTGTCCCTGCCAAATGTTGGCCATGCGCTTTCCGTCCGGCATGAATTCGTCGCCCCATGCATACCGTTTCTGCTCCAACCCACCGCGCGCGGCAAACTCCCACTCGGCCTCGGTGGGCAATCGCTTGCCGGCCCACGTTGCATACGCGGCCGCATCGTCCCAAGAAATTTGCACCACTGGATGATTCCAACGTCCATCCAAATTGCTCTCGGGACCTTCAGGATGGCGCCAATTTGCGCCGGGAACCCAATTCCACCACACGCTTGCATCATCGCCGCTTACTTGCTCTTGTGGCGGCGTGAAGACCAATGAGCCCGCGACCAATTTCTCCTGCGATGGTTTGGGCGTGCCCGCAGGAAGTTGCAACTTCAGTTGCTCCCAATCAGGAACGCGCTCGGCCTGCGTGACAAAGTGTGTCGCATCAACAAATGCTTTGAACTGTTCGTTGGTGACCTCGGTCACATCCATCATGAATGCGGCCACTTTCACGCGGTGGGCGGGGCGCTCCGTCTCATACGACTGCGCATCATCCGTGCCCATGACAAACTCGCCGCCAGGAATGTGAACCATGTCCGTGGAAGGCACAGGCGCCGTGGAGTTGTCGGCGCACGAGCAAAGACAAAGCAGCAACCAGGAAAAATTTCTACATCTCACGGCGCGCATGTCGAAAGTGTACGAGCGCAAGTGTGCACACCAACTTCAACTCTTTTTCTTGCCAGCCTTGGTTCTGGCGCGAGTCGCCGTCTTCTTGGCGCGTGCTTCACGCCCATGTTCCGTCACCTTGGAAGGCTCCACGCGGCTGCCTGTGTGAGTGGTGCTTGTGGCCAAGCGCACTTTGCGCCCGCTCATGCTTGAAGTGTTGGTTCGTTGTCCGACTTGTTTGCTGGATCGCGCCATGGTGGTGACTCCTTCAGAGTATTCCTTGATTCGCCAAGCGACATTGCTTGAAAAAATCCGAAATTCATTGATCAGTCTAGCGCCAGTCACACGCACATGATTCAGGTTGAGTCAAAGCCGTTCAACCATTCGCCTCCATGGATTGAATGTTGTGAAAGTCCACCTGCAGCGGCGTGGGATTTTTCAACTCTGAAAGATGCACTGGCATGATCACGCTTTGCGTGTACGCAATCAAGACAACAATGCTTGCAGCCATCAGAACCAGCGCGCCTACGCGTCCATGAAATCGAATGCGCCGATAGACCGCATCGTCGTGGCGACTGTGGGCGCGCGACGCAATGACCGCGGTCACGCTCAGCAAAATAATATTGACATACACCAGCGCAAAACTCAGCGAGCCCGTGGTCATATATCCAACCGGCGGCCCCATGGGGTGCGCGCCAATCGCCAACGCAATTAAACTGAATGTGGATGACATGACCGCTCGCGAGCAGGCTGATTCATCTTTCCACCACAGCGCGCTGAAGGCGATCAACCAGCATAAGAACATGGGCAACCGCACCATCAATGTGTCGCGGGTGGTCAGTGCGCGCGTCTCCAACACCAACGAGATCGCGTTTAGTTTGGGTCGTTCCCCAATCAACTGCGTTGGGTTCCACAAGTCGGACCACTGGCCCGTGGTCACCATGGCCGCGTGCAAGTAAAAATTGTCGGGGTCTTGTCCCAGGCCCGGGGACACTCCCAATTGAATTGGCGCGGCGGCGATCAAGTTTGCCATTTCAGGCGCCGACGGAAAGAAAAATACAATTGGAAGCACAAGCCGCGCGTATGGATATGCATGGTGGTTGTTGCGCGCCTCAAATGTTCCCTGCAAGTTGTAGAAGCGGCGCTGCATTCCATTTTCACCCGCAAGCGTTCTTGTTTGAATCGATGGCTGGTAGGTGCCGAAGGTGTTGAGAAATTCCGGCGTTCCAGGATCAAAGTTTGGCCGCAATTTTGGATTCCACGTGAGCACAATTGAAACTTCCGCGGTGAATGATTGCGGTACATGCGCATCAGGGGTGACGCCTTGCAACTCAATGGCCATGATCACCGCGTCGCTTGCAACTTGAGCGGCGTCGATTTTATTTTGCGCGGCCTGCGGCGTCGCAGGTATTTCCGAGGTCGTTGTGCGTGCGGAAGCAGTCTCCGCACTGAATGCACAAAGCGTCATGCATGGAAGCGTCATCAGTGCCCAGACGGACAGGGCCAAACGTTGGCGCATGAAGTATTTCCGCATACTGCGCAAGATAGCTTTCTTTTTCAAAGTTCAGCCGACATCAGCGCATGCCGTACGTGATATCCATGATCGCAGATTTGTCATCCAACTACCGGCCAACTGGAATCGTCAACACAGGTGTTGCCTCGTTTCCGCTTTTCACTTGCAGGTCGTATAAATCACGCGCCAGTGCGAAGACTTGCTTGGAGGTCTTGTCGCTTGCTTCGATCCAGAATTGTTGGCCACGAAACGCCACGCTCACAGGGGCGTCGCTGGGAGCCCTTGCCCCGCGATGCACGCGAAACACCGCGTTCACATTGCGACTGAGATCAGTTGTTGTGTTTATGGAGGAAATAAGATTCCAAAGTTCCTCTGGCGAATCCACATTTTCCTGTGGTGGTGGAGCATTGGCCACGCGGTCAACGCCAAAACTCATCAAGCGCATAAGCGCCGCCAGCGAACGCGTGCGCATGGAAACGTGCTTGCCGGGCAAAGGATTTTCAACCGAAATCATGCGGTAACTTCCTGGCACATTTTCCAACTCAAGCAATTTCAGCAATTCTTGTCCGTGCAGGTCGTTCTGAATGCCTTCATACATGGTCAACACAGGAACGGATTCAATGGATATGTAGTCGTACATTCCATCTGGGCGTTTATGCATCAAGGCGCGATCCTTCTTTGCGCTCACAATGCTGCCAAGGTTCACCTCCGACGCAGGAATTGGTTCTTGATTCCATACGATTGGTACGGAGGTCAGACTGAGCGAAGTTAAATGCTTGGATTGCAGTTCATCAAATAATTGCATCATGCGGCCAAAGCGAAGGTCATTCGCATGAATTTCAAATCCACGCGTGACATCAAATGAGGACACGTTTTGAAATTGCTCGCAGGTTAGAAAAATCACCCAGCTCATTGGCCAACTCGCCGACACCATGCTCTCAATGCTTGACACCGGAATGGGCGACATGAGTTCGCGCGCAAGTTGCTCGCCTTGTTTGGGAATCATGGTGATGTTGGGCGTGTATGTGAAACTGGTCGTGCCGCCCGAGGCACCACTGACAAAGCCACTGCTGGGAATGGTCACGCCGCCGTTTAAACTTCCTCCCACGCTTGTGTTCACGTTAATCGCGCTCACCATCATCCACTGCGTTGGTTCTTCCATGCTCATGCGCACAATGTTCAGCAGCATTTGGCTGTCCATGGCTTGGCATACTGCGGTATTAAACGCGACATGATTTTCTTCCAGCACATTGGCGCCCCATTGCGCGCAGCCGCCAACGCATAGCGCGCTTGCCATTGCAAGTGTTCCAGCGTGTTTCATAGAGCGTGCGATTGGAGAAATGTTTTTCAAGATCATGCTGCCAATGTAGCAGTATGCTTTTTATTGTTTCGACGCTCCGCCTTAACCAAAGGCCAGCGTGTGCATGTGCTTATAGGATTTCCTGAATGCTTGCAATAACGGACTCTTTTATTGCATAAACGATCAACGCGCATAGATGTGCAAGTCGCATTGGGATATGTTTCTGCACAACAAAGATTTGGTCACGGCTCCGGCGAGCATGCACAAGCAAGTTGTTTCATTGGTGAATAAAACCAATTTGCACGCTTAGCGGCCCATAGCGCCATGACGCAAGATGGCGTCGAGTTGCTCCGCAAGAATTGGCCGTGAATATAAATAGCCCTGCACAAAATCGCAGCCAGCCTTGTCAAGCATTACCGCTTGAAGTTGCTCTTCCACACACTCCGCGATTACTTGCAGTCCAAGTTTGTGCGCCATCACAATAATGGCT
>CAJACJ010000246.1 GCA_903938205.1 uncultured bacterium | reverse complement strand
GGTGGCTACCAACTTCCAATTGCCATGGATATTTTCCGTGGCCGCTATCGCGAAAGTTTCTCCGCGCCAGCGGCCATTGATTCAAACACTCCGCTTACTTATCGCTTTGATTTATCCATGGTCAACCACGTGTTTAAGCCAGGCCACCGCATGATGGTGCAAGTGCAATCAAGTTGGTTTCCGCTGTATGACCGCAACCCGCAAACATTTGTGTCCAACATTTTTCTGGCGCAACCAGCGGATTATGTGAAGGCCACGCAGCGCATTTATCACGCGCCTGGCGCGCAAAGTTTCATTGAGCTGCCAGTGGTCGCGGCAAAGTAGCGCCGTGAATAGAAACATGATTGCGTTTAAATTCATTGCGCAGCAACGGCGGACTCCGTTCCCCGCGCAAGAGTAAAAACAAATTTATATGTAGTCTGTATTCATGCTCACTACGAACCAAACGCGTTTCGTATTTCTTGCATGCGCCACGCCTGCGCTGCTGAGCACGCATGTCATGGCGCAGTCACAAGTTGGTCCGGCATTTCAGCGCTCCACCGTGGTAGAGGACTACATTTTGCCCGATCACTCAGGTTTGAAGCCGCCTATTTTTTACGAGCCATGGAGCGACATGAATGGAACAAGGCGCGCGCAATTTGGTGGCGACTTTTTAACTCCGCGCGTTTTCCTGCCGCTGTTTGAACCGCGGCCAATGGAAACACAACTGGACATGAGCCACGCCGACAGGCCGTTTGGTTTCACACCGCTCAATCCAATATTTCCCGATCCCCTTGAAATGCCGCTGCGACCACTGCGCGGTTTGGAGCATGTGCTGTATGAGCAATGCAGCACCATGTCGAATATTTATTACACGCTTGTGGTGCAAGGCGTTTCGCGTACGTTGCCAGACCAAGGAAATATCGCGGGCATTGGCCGATTGGATGTGAACTTTCTCACGGTGCTGGCAAAAACTCCGGGCCTTGGAACCAGCGCCATTCAAATGTTGTTTCGCCAACACAACGTCATTGGTCAGCCCGCCAATTGGACGCCAGGCGGCGCGTCGGGAACGTACTTCTTCATGAACTCGCTACAGAACGGCGACAACAGCACGCTGAATATTCTCAGTTATCAACAGGGATTCATAGATGACAAACTCATTATGAATGTCGGCAAAATGCATCCCAATCAATATTTCATGTTGAACTTTTACGCCAACGATGAGTCGCGCCAATTTCTCAATGGATCATTTGACGGCAACAGTGTGTTTCAGCCCGCACAAGGAACATATGCGCCCGGCTTTGTCACGCAAATAGTTCCGTGCGACAACATCTATGTCAACGCCGGCATATTCGACATCGCTGATTATCCGGGCAACTCATTTCAAAATATAAATGACGGTTTATATTGGGCCGGCGTCGAAGTTGGATGGACGCCCAATTTTCTGGACGCCTTTTCCCGTTACAACGTGACCGTTGGAACCACCAACGCGGGCAACCAGTCGTACGCCGGCTACGGCAATGTGACCGGAATCAAGCAGACCAATTCCATGATTGGATTTCTGGCGCAGCAACAAATTGGCGATTGGCTTGGCGTATTCGCCGAGTATGGACTTGGCCAAAGCACGGGCGCGGTAGCGCAGCAAGAATTCAGCGCGGGCATTTCAATTGTGAAACCGTTTGGTCGGGTCGACGACGACTTTGGAATTGCCTACGCGTGGACCAAACCCAACAACAACTACGGTAATGAGCCCGTGGGCAGCGATCCGGCAAGCGCCAGTGTTTTTGAAACTTTCTATCGTCTGCAAATCACTGACAGCATGCAGCTATCGCCAGACTTGCAAGTGTCTTTCAATCCCGCAAGTGGCGACGGCAGTCCGGTGGTGGCATTGGCGCTGCGTTTGAAGACGCAATTTTGAACGCGCGGCGCGCTAGACAGTGGAGTAATTCAACTTCTATTACTCTGCGCGCATGAATAAAAATACCTATGTCATGTTGATCGCCGTCATGACCGCATGTGGCGGATTATTGTTTGGCTATGACGTAGGTGTGATCAGCGGGGCGCTGTTGTTCCTAGAAAAAAAGTTTGAGTTAAGCGATCAGGGACAGGAAGTGGTGACAAGCGCCGTGCTGGTTGGAAGTTTTTTAGGCGCGCTTGGCGCGGGGTGGTACACGCGCCGCTTTGGTGGCCGCAGCGCCAACATGTTGGCCGGCGCAATCTTTGTGGTGGGCGCGTTTGCTAGCGCCGCCTCTAACAGCACCGAAACACTAACCATGT
>CAJACJ010000245.1 GCA_903938205.1 uncultured bacterium | reverse complement strand
TGAACAAGGCTGTAGAAATGTTGCCCACTGTTGGAAACGCGCCACAAAGCGCGTTGGGTCAAACAGAAATCAAACCCGAAATTCGCATTGGTCATTATCTGCTTCGAAGCGTGCTTGGCGAGGGCGGATTTGGAATTGTGTGGCTGGCCGAGCAAGATGAACCGCTTCGCCGTTCGGTGGCGTTTAAAATTCTTCGACCTGATCGTCTGGATTCATCTAGTCGCGCGCGCTTTGAAAGCGAGCGCCACGTTGTCGCGCTTCTTGATCATCCCGGATTAATTAAAATTTTCGAGGCTGGCGAATCACCCGATGGTCGTCCGTGGTTCGCCATGGAATTGGCCGCGGGTTCGCCCATTACCCAGGCGTGCGATGTCGCCGGGCATTCACTGGGTCAACGGATTGATCTCATGGCGCAGGTTTGCCGCGCCGTTCACCACGCGCATCAACGTGGCGTGATTCACCGCGACCTGAAGCCTTCGAACATTTTGGTTTCACTAGACGCCGATGAGGCCGTTGTGAAAGTGATTGATTTTGGAATTGCGCGCGCCGCGTTCGATCCAATGAATCCCGACGAGCGCGCCGGTGCCCTGGTTGGAACGCCAGCTTTTATGGCGCCAGAAGCGCGCAATCTTCGCGCTGGTGAGGCTGATTCCCGCATGGATATTTACGCGCTGGGCGCGGTCATGCTGCGACTTCTCACCGACTGCTTGCCTGATGATTCCAAAACGCTTGCCGCCCATGAATTATTTGAAGGCCTTTCTATCGATGAAAAGAAAGTGGCGATTCAAAATCGAAACACAACTTCGTCGAAAATTATTTCAACACTCAGTGGCGATCTTGATGCAATCATTGCGCGATGTTTGTGCCGCGATCCGCGCGGTCGCTACGACTCCGCGCTCGCTCTTGCTCAGGATTTAGAGCGCTTTCGCCGCGGTGAATCCGTGCAGGCTCGCCCCGACACTCCGCCACGAAGGGTTAGGCGCGCGATCAATCATCACCCGCTCGCGGTCTCACTTGCGTTGCTCGCTATTGTCATTTTGGGGGCGAGTTTATTTACCGCGCGTTCACAGCGCGCCTTGGCCATGGCAGCAAAAGATCGTGCTGAGATTTCTTCCAATGGCGCCAACGACGCGACTATTCTCATAACAGAACTGCTTACGGAAATTGTTTCAAAACCCAGCTCCGCTCCAAGAACCTCGCAGGATATTTTAGCGGAAGCAAGTCGGCTGGCTGGACTTCGTCTGAACAACGATCCAATTATGGAGGCGCGCGTTCGCGCATCCATGGGTCACCTTTGGACCTCTCAACATCGCAACGACCTTGCCACTCAAGAATTTTCTCGCGCCATTGAACTCCTTCAATCAAATGATCAGGGGCGCTTGCTTGCGGAAACAGAATTGCTCTTAGCCGGATCGCTTCGCGAGGATGGTTCATTTCGTGAGGCTCGTCACAACGCCAACAGGGCTCGCCTTGAATTTTTGGCGGAGTCCCCTGGTGACTCCGACGATATTGCCCGTTCATATTTTGAATTAGCTCGTATTTCAGCCGCAGAAGGTCAAAATGCGGATGCCGCTGCTTTTCTTCAGCAAGCAATAGCCTCTTTGCAAAATGCTCCAGAGCCATCCGAAAAATTAGTTAAAAAAATGAAAGCATTTTACTCAACGCTTTCAAACACCCTCAACGCGCCTGTCAAGAAGTAAATTTACCCGCTTGCATCGACGACTATTTGCGGGCAGTATTCAACTTATCCAATGTCCCCGTTGTCAAAAGCAATCCAATTTCTTTCTCTCATTCGAGCCAGTGGTCCTGCATGCCCGGGCGTTCGTATTGAGGGAAATTCAACCTGCATCATTGGTCGAGCAACTGATTCTGGCTTGGTGCTAGAAGATGAATCCGTATCTCGCAGACACGCGGTGCTTCGAATTGATCGCAAGGGCGCCAGCATTGAAGACGCCACAAGTTCTCTTGGAACATTGCTCAATGGCGTGCGGCTTGAACCAAACGACAAAATTTATTTACACGATCGCGATGTCCTCACAATTGGTCCGTGGACATTTATCGCGCGCACAACCACGGATGATGGTGATAGTGAACAGGAAATTCCAGAACTTCCGCCTCCGCCGCCAACCGATTCCAAAGATCCATATCAAACCAGCGCGTCCATGTTGTTGCGTTTACGCGCCGACGGAACGCTTGATCGCCAAGTTGGCTGGAATGATTTCTCAAAAATGTATGGCTCTGTCATCGCTGGTTTTGCGCGCAACGCCGGCGCAAAGCCGCAAGAAGTGGATGACATTTTGCAAGACGTCATGCTTGGGTTTTTCAAGCAATCGCGCATGTTTGAATACGATCCCGCGAAGGGACGCTTCCGGGGCTATCTCAAGCGCATCACGCTAAACGCCCTGCGCGATCGCTATCGACGCAAGCGTCCAAGCGTTGGATTGCCTGAGGATTTTGATCCGCCGGAAAAGCAAAGCGAATTGAACGCGGTGTGGGACCGCGAGTGGACGGAGCATTTGCTGCGCCGCGCGCTTGAAAAAGTGCGGACCAATATTCAACCCAAAACGCTTGAAGCTTTCGAGCGCTACGGTGTCCGCGGCGAACCAGTCGCAAGCGTCGCTCAAGATTTAAAAATGAGCGAGGCTTCTATTCGCCACGCCAAAATGCGCGTGCTTGATCAAATGCGCGAAGAAATTGCCCGCATGCGCATAGATGAAGGCTAAACCTTTCACCAAACTTGGCCTAACAAATTGTATAAATTGAAATGAAGCGAAGCGCGCAACTTCGCCGTGACTGTCCCAATTGGTCGCTTCGCTCATATTGCGTCTGTGATCGCAAATATAAATAGTTGCGTCACTCTCCCCGTATCCACGACTCGCCGTTGAACATCATGATTCGCTTGTCGCCCAACCATTGAAGTTGCACCACTACTGGGTCACCCGCATACGGAAGCAATCGCAATTCGTTTTCTTTCACGGACCAACTTCCATTCGCTTGCACTTTCAATCCATCAAATGCCGGTAACTCGCCGCTTTGACCGTCTGATTTGGCAACAAAAAAACCATCAGTCTTTAGTTGCAAACTTCGTCGACGAGTTCCGTTTTCATCCAACTTAATCCAAGTCGCCCCAGCCAAATACTCTTTCAATTGCTGCGCATTTGGGGCAACAAATGCGGATTTTTGCTCAACTGGAATAGGCTTGTCCCATGGCTTTTCTTGCCCGCGGATTACCCCTGTGGCCTTCAGTCCCCCATCCGCCTTCACATCTTTCTGCACCGCCGCTGAATCATCGCGCTTCGTGAGCCACCCCGATTCATCAACTGGCGTCGTCGTTGTCACACAACCAAAATTCCAGGCGCTTACAAATAAAAACAAACTGACTGCCGCCACAATTTTTGCGCCGGTTTCAAAAAAAATGGTCGTACAACAATTCATTTCTACAGCGTAACCAATTTGCTTGTAAAGATGCGTTAAACATGCTCTCATATACCTATGAGCGCCTCGCCAAATCAGTCTGCTAATCAAAAATCAAATCCCGATTCAAATCCCAAGCTTCGCAACGATGGGTTTTTAAATGTGACACAAACGAACGATCCAGAGCGACAGCGCCTGGCCGAGGACAAGATTGATCACCGCTGGCGCAAGTGGGGTCCATGGGTCAGCGATCGTCAGTGGGGTACGGTGCGTGAGGATTATTCCGCCGACGGAAACGCGTGGGATTATTTTCCGCATGATCACGCGCGCAGTCGCGCCTATCGCTGGGGTGAGGACGGCTTGGCCGGTTTCTGCGATGAAAAGCAGCGCGTTTGCCTTGGTATTGGTTTATGGAACGGAAAAGATCCAATTCTAAAAGAGCGTTTGTTTGGGCTTACCAATTCGCAAGGAAATCACGGCGAAGATGTGAAGGAATTGTATTGGCATCAAGATGCCACACCAACCGCCAGCTATCAGCGCATGCTCTACAAGTATCCGCAGCGCGCGTATCCATATGAAGACCTTATTGTCACCAATCGCGATCGAGGTCTGAACGCGACAGAATATGAATTGCTCGACACGGAGGCCTTCAGTGATCTGCGCCATTTTGACGTGACGGTTGAGTACGCGAAAGCTGACCCCGACGACATTTTATGGCGAGTCACGGTTCGCAACCAAGGTCCCGAAGCCGCCGACATTCATGTGTTGCTACAAACTTGGTTCCGTAACAATTGGAGTTGGGTGCATAACGCAACCAAACCCAGCATGCGCATGCAAGAACCTGGCCATGTTGTTGTTTCGCCAAATCTTATGAGCCAGTATGTGCTGAGTTGCGACAAGTCTGACGAATTGTTGTTCTGTGAAAATGAAACCAACACGCAGAAATGTTTTGGCGCTCCACTTACGCCCGGCTTGCATCCCAAGGACGGCATCAATGATTACATAGTCAATGGAAATCGCGACGCGGTGAACCCTCTGCGCGAAGGCACAAAGGCTGCATTTGTGCGGAAATTCACTGTTCCCGCCGGCGCTACCGTGACCATGCGCGCGCGCCTGCGTTTGGAAACCGTGAAGGGCGACGCATTCAAAGATTTCGATTCCATTTTCGCGTTGCGCCAAAAAGAAGCAGACGCCTTTTACAAACCACTCGATGGCAATCCCAACAAACCAGAGTACGGCCACATTCAACGTAAAGCCTTCGCGGGATTGCTGTGGAATTTTCAGTGGTATAAGTTCAACATTCACACTTGGCTCAAGGGCGATCCAACATTTCCGCCGCCGTCCGCTGAGCGATTGAAGGGCCGCAACGCGCTCTGGCAAAATGTGGACGCCGAATGCATTCTCTCCATGCCGGACAAGTGGGAGTATCCGTGGTTTGCAAGTTGGGATCTTGCATTTCAATCTGTCACGCTTGCCATGATCGATCCGGAGCGCGCCAAGCGCCAGCTTTGGCAAATTGTCCAGCCGTGGATGCAGCACCCAGACG
>CAJACJ010000244.1 GCA_903938205.1 uncultured bacterium | reverse complement strand
TTGCACGCTCGGCTTCCGTACAGCATGGTGGTGGTGGCGTGGGCCGCCCGCATGGAGCAAGCTCGCACGCTTGAAGATGTTCTGTCGCGCCGAACGCGTTCACTGTTGCTCGACGCCAAGGCCGCCTTGGAATGTTCCGCCGCAGTGGCGCAATTGCTGGCTCAGGAACTTGGCCACGATCGCGCCTGGGCCGCGGAGCAAACCGCGCAATTTGCCCACCTTGCGCGGCATTACTTGTTGACATGAATTTATTCTCCACTGCCGCCCAATGACATTCCAAATTCAAGCCATTGATGTTGGATATTTGGATCTTGCTGGTGCCGCCAATGTTTTTTTCATTGAAGGACCGGCGGGTTTTACGTTGGTTGAATCTGGCACGGCCGCAACGTGGCCCGCGCTTGAAACGCAACTTGAGCAACGCGGCGTTCATCCAACTCAAATCATGGATCTGTTGCTCACGCATATTCATTTGGATCACGCCGGTGCGGCCGGACATTTCGCGGCGGGCGACTCGCGAGTGTGGGTTCATTCATTTGGGGTGCCGCATTTAATTAATCCCACAAAGTTGCTTGCAAGCAGTCGCCGCGTGCACGGTGAAATGTATGAGCGCTTCTACGGCGATCTGTGGCCAACTCCAGAACCGCAAGTACTTGCCGTATCTGACGGACAAATTGTTTCCGCTGCCGGTCTTGCATTTCGCGCCATTGAAACTCCCGGACATGCGCGCCATCACCATGCGTGGTTGCTTGAGCACGCGGATGAACGCCACGTATTTGTGGGTGACGCGCTGGGTATCGCTGTGCCCAACAGCAATTTCATTTCTATTCCAACGCCACCACCGGAATTCGATCCGCTTGCGTGGAAGCACAGTCTGCAGCGCCTGCGCGACACCGCGCCAACGCATCTCTGGCTGACGCACGGCGGGCTTCAATCCAGCACTACTGCCGCCGCGCGTCAATTCATTGATCGTGTCCAAGCGCGTCTTGAAGAAGAGTCCGCGTTGCTACAAAGATTAGCCGCCGTCATTATTGCAAGCGGCGCGCGTGAAAGTGATGCATATCAAGTCGCCCTTTCGCAGGCGATTCATGAATATAAAAATTGGCTTCATCCCAAAGCGGTTGCCGCGGGCGTTTCAGCTCAGAACAATGCGAAATTTTTGGGGGACTATTTTGTGCGAATGAACTTGCAGGGCGCTCTTCGCTTTTACTCAACGAATGCCTAAGCCCACAACTTCGCCAACGGCAAGTCTGCCAAGAACCTGATTGCTCTTGATTTGTGGAATACTTATTGAGCCGTTCGCATACGTTTTGACTTCCATATACAGCACCACAACTCTGCGATCTCCGCCAGATTCACTCACCACCAAGTCATTGACGCCGTTGCCATCCCAGTCATACATGCCCTGCACATCCCAATGGGCGGTGAACAGGCCAGTGCACACTTGCGAAATAGAATTTCCATTCATCAAGTAAAAACGAACTTGATCGTCTTCTCTACTGCTAGCCACGATATCGGATTGACCATCGGCGTCGAGATCTCCAATCGCTTGAATTTCATAATTGGCCGGTGGTGAACCAACAGCAAGAGTGCGCGATGCAACACCGCGACCTGGCATGGTGATGCGGCGCAGTTCGCCCGTTTGTGGATGTCTAATTAAAACAGAATTAGCAATGAATGGAAACGGAACCGGGCGCCACACGCCACTCGGCATAATTAAATCCGTAGTGCTTGACGCGACGGCGTCACCCATAGTCACCACGCGCAATGTCGCGGTTGCAGGATTGACAAGCAAAATATCCGCGGCGCTTCCATCAGCTTCTACGTCGTAAGCGGCAACAGCGGCGAAGCCAGCTGCGGGGGATGACACCACCGTTTTTGATTTAATGGTTGCGCCATCGCGTGTCCACAGAACAACTTCATTTGTTGATCGATCTTGCCACAAGAAATCACTGCCTCCATCGCCATTGCTGTCGGCTACTGCGAACAGTCTTAAATTGTCTGGATACGTCGCAAGCGATAGCGTGCTTGCTTGAATATCTGGTTGAAGCGCGTTGTCATATGCAATTTGCATTCCGTACAAAACCTTGGCTACGGCATTGTCGGCAATCACTGTGTTGGTCACCAATCCAATGTTGTTGTACAAGGGTGGAAGCGAATTGAGTGATCGCACATTTCCACCTTTTCCAAAATCTCCACTTGTTGGATCTTCCGATGGTCCACCTGTTGTGTCACCACTACTTCCTCCACCTGTGCTTCCACCCGTAGTTCCTCCTGTAGTTCCGCCTGTAGTTCCACCCGTGGTTCCACCTGTAGTTCCGCCACTCGTTCCGTCGGTGGTGCCTCCAGTGGATCCGTCTGTGCTTCCACCGCCAATCATTCCGTTTCCACTAGAAGATGATGGATCGTATTGAAATGGAAATGCGCCGCCAATAGAACCGGTTGGACCATCGGTGGCCAATACCGCAACGGAACCATCTGCGGAAATGCCCAAAGACTTGCCAATATTTTGGTTGGTCAACGCGACCTTGGTCCACAGATCCGAGTCGTCCATGCTCCACGAATTTGCGGATCCGCGAAACGAAAATGCCGCTCCGGAGTTCATGTTTTCAGTATCACATGATGGCGCCGAAGCGACCAGAATTCCTTGCGATGAATTTGGAAGCGTGGAAACACCAATGGAGTAACCAAATAAATCATTCGCTGCAGGGTTGCGCGCCGTGAGTGTCGCGCCTTCCAACCAAAGAGTTCCATTGCCTCCAGTGTTGTAAAACACAGTGACCGCTCCCGCGCGATTTTCATTGTTGGTGCCGGCGCGATTCGGTGCTCCAATGGCAACAAAACTTCCGGCGCTTGCAACGCTGTAACCAAAATTATCACCAGTCGCCACAAATGAAGGCGAAATTTTTGCGGCCTGGCTCCACACGGGTGTTGATCCCGACAGCGAGCGCGTGAAAATGTACGCCACGCGCCTTCGTGGAACGCCAGCGACAATGGTTCCATTTCGAACAGAGACGCAGGTACCAAGTTGATCGGATCGGGCGGCATCGCTTGCCGAAAGTTTGGCAACTTGGCTCCATGTTTCGTTGCGCCCTTCAAATACATATACGGCTCCAGTGCTCAGCGCTCCATCATTCACTCTGCCCACAGCAATCACGCCTGTTCCTGTCGCGGGCATATCAAGAGAAACATTCCAGCCAAAAAGCGCGGGCTTGGAAGGTTGGGGGTCGCTTGCATTTAAAGTGGATGCAGGTGTCCAACGACCATTCGCACCCAGCGTGAATACAAACACACTTCCCGAATATCCATTGCTGCCCCATGAACCAACGACAAGATGATCTTGTCGCAGCGCAATGGAATTTCCAAACGCTTGATACGTGCTTGGAGTTGGATGAAATACTGTTTGCCGCAAAAACCATTGATCGCCAACGCGTTCAAATAAATGAACGGCGCCAGTTGATCGAAAGCCAACAATCGCCGTATCACTTGCTCCAACAGCGAGCCAATTTCCATCTGTAGCGACTGAACAACCAAATTTTTCTTTGGCAAGAGCTGGGAACGCGTTGAGTTTGTCTTTAATCACCCAACCGGCATGGGATACCGAGGCCATGCTTAAAATGCAGGCAATCAATAGCGGCAAGATATTTTTTGTGAGCCATTGCATGTGTTGGTTCTCTCAGTATCCGATGCAAGAGGTCTACATGTGATGGGTAAATGGGAAGATTCCAAAAGATGTTTGGAATTTAAATTTGGAATTCCATTAACAACGATTTCAAAGGCACTTGCGATTTTAAAATGCGGTTATAAGACCTATAATTATTACATTCATCGGGAAAGAAGATGATTTTAAATTGTAAAACTTCCAAGATTTATCTTGACGAATTGTGTGAAAAAAGGGGAATGCAGCCAATATAGAAGTCCAATGAACGTTGCCTTACCCATGAACAAATTCCTATTCGCTATGACTCCAGTTGTTTTTGTGTGTGTTGCGCTCGCGCAAAATACTCCCACTGCAAATCCAAATACAAGCACTAGTTCCGCCGCACAGGCACCTGCCGCAGCAACCTCAACTGCTGCGCCAGCGGATGCGAAAGCTGATCGCCAACAAGGACAAGGTGGTCAAGGCGGCGGGCGCCAAGGTGGCCGCGGATTTGGAATGGGTGGCGGCATGGGCGGAGGAATGGGTGGCGGTATCGGAAGATCTCTAGGCGCCGTCACCGAAATGCGCGAACAATTTCAGGTTTACATTGTGAAACGCGATGTCCCACTGATTAAAGAGCAACTGAAACTTGATGATGGTCAAACCACGATCGTTGAAACGTTGGTCACCGATTATGAAGCCGCGTTCACACAGGCCAGCGATAAAGCTTCAGCGGCTCAACAAGAATTGATGCGCTCCATGTTCCAAAGTTTCATGGGTGGAAATATGCGTGAGCGTTTCCAAGGCTTTGGTGAGAACATGCAGAAGGACATAGAGCAAATTGAAAAGGATTCCGGAACGGAAATGTCACCGGAAGCACGTTCTCAATATTTCCGGGATCAGATGGATAAAATGTCGCAGCAAATTGCCGCCGAACGTGAAACCAATGGCGAAGCTGCGCAAACCCGCAAAATTGTTGGAGACATGACGTTGTTGGCCGAGAAGTGGCGCAAGGAACGCGGTGTTTTGGATCGGCAGGTTATGGATGAAATTAAAACTTCTCTCAAGTCTGAGCAGACCGCAAAGTGGGAGTCATTTGAGCGATTCATGCGCCGGGAAAAGTTATTAAGTCGCGGTCGCTTAAGCGGCGAGAATGTGAATTTATTTGCGGTGCTTGATGAAGCGGGCTTAACCAAAGAGCAAATTGCATCCACCGGGGCGCTGCTTGATGAATATGAGCTTCGCTTGGATGAGGCGTTGAAAAAGCGCAGTGAATTCTTGGGGCAAAATGAAGGCAAGGTGATGACTGCTATTCAAAACAGCGACGCCAAAAGTTTAGAGGATCTTGCATCCAAAGGTGTTGATCTGCGCAACGCTGTGCGTAATGTGAATGAACAATATCGCACAGCGATCGCCGGAGCGCTTCCACCCGAAGAGGCAAAGCGATTCACGCAAGCAGCGCTGGCAAGTGGTTTTGCCCGCGTCTATCGACCCACGCGTGCTGAACGCGCATTTGAAAAAGCGCTTTCACTTGAAGGCATGTCGCCTGAAACACTGACAGCAATCGGTGAAATGCAAATTGCAATGATGGCGGAACTTGTTGGCATGAATGAAAAAATTGCGCAGACCATTCGCAAGGCAGAGCCAGTTCAGTTGAAAGAAGAGGCAGTGCGTTCCGCCGGATTGCTCAATGGCGGTGCCAGTCGCATGTTTGGTCGAAATGATCCAGATGTCGCTGACGAAATGCTGTCAAAGCGTGGCGACATGACCGACAAATATGTCGAGCGTTTGAAGGCGTTGC
>CAJACJ010000243.1 GCA_903938205.1 uncultured bacterium | reverse complement strand
CGCCACACGATCAATCGCGGCGCGCAAACGCTCAATGGCCTCACCCGAAAACGGATTGCGCGCTTGAATTTCGTAGTACACATCGGGGCTTTCGCGCACCACGGCCGCGGCCAAAGTTTCCAGCGCCAAGAAAGTGGTGCTGCGAACAGGATGCTCGCTTTGCGGCAGCGCCAACGAAAATGCGATCGCTGTTGCGTGCGCCAAGCTCAGCAAATCCGCCATGACTCGATCGTGATCCACCAAAGGCAAGCGCACAATGTTCGCCGTGGTCGGCTTGAATAATTTTTCAACAGTTTCGGTCGCGTCGGTGTCACCCGTGTCGCAAATCACAACATCCGCATCGCGCAACAGAACAATACTGGGACCAAACATTGGATGGATGGACGCCACGCGCACGCCCGCTTTTTGCAACGCGCGAATGGGTTCGATCAACGGAGTCTTAATGCTGGCAATATCCACCACAACACCTTTGGGCGGATGCGCAATCCAACTTGCGTACAACTGCGCCGTGGCCGCAGGTGGCGTGGAGCACACCACAAAGTCCGCGCTGTGCAGCGCGTCACGTGACCACGCATTTTCATCTGGCGTTCCCGCAGGATCAAGCGATCCAACTTGAAATCCTTGCGCGGAAAGAAATCGGCTCATCCATTTGCCCATGCGGCCAGCGCCACCAACAATCACCGCACTCTTGCCAACGCCCGCCGCGGAAAATCGCAAACTTTCTTGGTCTTGCGCCGTCACCGACGCGTGGATCAAGCGCGCCAATAAATCCTGAGCCACATTGGGATCCAGTCCGTGCTGCTCGGCGGCAACGCGCGCGCGCTCAAGCACCGCGCGCTCCTGCGAATAATCCACCGTGGCAATGTTCTTGCGGCGCTTGATCTCCCCCACTTGCTTCACCAAGCGCGAACGCTCCGCGGCGTGGGCAATCAACTCCAGATCGATCTGGCGAATTCGCTCACGAACATTGTCCAAATTTTCTTCAGCCATACATTCAGCCTTCTCTGTGTGGATGCATTCAACAGCAACGGCGGCAATAGTAGAGCCCCGCCACCACGTCGCGCAAATTTCTCAACAAAGTCAGGCTGACGTTGCCTTGTAGCGTGATTCACCAAACGCAAGGATTGACCAGAACACAATCGGCACCAACAACAATCCCGCCGTGAAGCCAACACCCTTGTCAAAGTTGCGCGCCAAGCCGCGCATCATCAAGATAGAAAAAATAATATTCACGCCAGGAATGCAAAGCAGAACCCACCACCAACCTGGCTTGCTGGAAATTTTCATGCAAACATACAAGTTGTAGAACGGAATAAAGATCACCCAGCCTGGCCGCCCCGCCTTGGCGAACACTTCCCAGTGCGCCACGATGACCAACAAGAGAAGCGCGAAATAGACGAATAGATATGGCAACGCCGTGGACATGTTGACGCCAAATTCGTTGGATTGCATGACTAAATTTGACGCGGTCTCATGAGTTTGGCTTTGAATGGTTTGCATTGGCTATCTCGCTTTCATTCGCCATCATGGCATAAAAAAACCGCAGCGTGTGACGCCACGGTTTTGAACTTCTGCTTGAATAACGATCGAATCAAGACGCCGGACTATTTACCCGACGTCGCTCTTGCATGCGCTCCTTGGAAGGCAAGCGCACTTTGCTTGCCAGACCAACAAGTTGCAGCGATCGAATGACAATCCAACTTAAATCAAATTGCCACCACTTCAAACCGTGACGCGCGCTCGCTGGAAATGCGTGATGATTGTTGTGCCAACCTTCTCCAAGCGCAAGAATTCCCATGATGGGATTGTTGCGGCTCTCATCGCCAGAGCGAAATTCTTTTTGACCCCACACGTGGCACACGGAATTCACGCTCCATGTTGAGTGATGCAACATGAACATGCGAACCAAGCCGCCCCACAACAATCCAAGGCCCGCGCCTTGCCATGTGCCCGTGATGAAACCAGAAACCGCCGCGGGTAAAAGCAAACCCGCGAAAAGAATTGGCACAAACATTCGATCAAGCCACATGATCATTGGGTCCTGTAGCAAATCAGGAACGTAACTCTTGTAGTCGGGTTGCTCCTTCTCAAACAGCCAACCGATATGCGAGTGCATGAAGCCCTTGCAAAAACCAACAAGCCCAGGCTCGTAGCCAGCGTGCGGTGAATGCGGATCAAATTCCTTGTCGGAATATTGATGATGACGGCGATGCGTTGCGCACCACCACACCACGGGGCCTTGACCCGCCATGGTTCCAAAGGCCAGAAAGAAAAACGCAATTGGACCGCGCGTGGCGAATGCCTTGTGCGTGCACAAGCGGTGATAGCCAACGGTGATTCCCAAACCCGTCAACACATACATGCTGCCAAGAATGATGAGGTCGGTGGAATTAAACATTCCGCCCCACATCAAGACCATGGCGGTCAGCACGCCAAGCGGCGGAAACACCACTGCGGCAAGCATGGCCAACTTCACGTTGCGTGGAGTTTGAATTGGAGCCGTGTCAAATTCGGGTTCGACAATGCCAACATCGGCGGCGTCGGCGCCGCTTGTAAGCATATTTGCTTGGTTTATTGTCTCGATTTCTTCAGCAACTAAAACGCCGCCATTTGCAGATTCATTCAAAACAGAAACTCCTTGAAGGATTGAGGTACGTCGGCGGATTCAAACTGCTTGCCAACAAATTGAGTGTAGCACTTGTGCCTTGTGGAATCGAGGGTCGAGGTCCAAGAAACTTGGGCAGATATTTCAATAAATTGACCCTTTAATTTGAAAATATCTGACGAATAAACTTCTCAATTCCAGAATCACCTGCAAGGCAAAGATTCATCGTTTGATCAAAGCCATCGCGGCCATTTTTCAATCCTCCAGTCGTTAAATCCTGCCGCATGCGATGTTTGTTGGCAGCATTTTCTGAAGGTAAACTGATCCGCATGAGCACGATCAATCCAACAGCCGTAGTTGCCGCGCCTTTTCCCGCCAATGACCCACTTGGGGATCCCACCGGATGGGACGGCATGGGCGGCGTGGCAAGCCCGATCAACCTGTCCGCGTGGACCGCGGCGAACCGCCACTTGATGGTGCCGCCAGTGTCAAACAAATATCTGTTTAGCGGCAAGGATTTCTTTGTGATGTTGATCGCTGGACCAAACGCGCGCAACGATTACCACATGACCAATTCCGAGGAATACTTCATGCAACTTCAAGGCGATGTGTCCATTCGCGTGCGCGATGCGCATGGAATTCGCGACATCATTCTGCGCGAAGGCGAAGCCATGTTTGTTCCTGGCGGAGTGCCGCACAGACCGCAGCGTGGACCAAACACGCTTGGTCTTGTGGTGGAACGTAGGCGGCCACCGACCGAAACCGAGCACATGATTTTTTACTGCGAGAAGTGCGATGCGCTTGTGTATGACCAAGAGTTTGCGTGCTCAGACATTGTCAAGCATTTCCGCCAAGCCATGGAAGCGTTTTGGGCCGATCCAAAACTTTGCACATGTCCATCGTGTGGAACACGCGTTCCAAAGCCTGCGCCGCGCACTCAGTAATTTTAGGCAGCGCAATCGCCAAGCATGATTGCGATGTTTTCTATTGCGCATGCATTGTGTTCACAGGATTATGTATGCGGCGTTTGCGCGTTCAAACATGGTCACTGAATAGGCGCGCCCGCTCAAAATAATTTACGCGAAAGTTCTCGCTAGCATCTTCAAATGCACGCGCCGCAGACAATAGATTTGCACACGCACATGCTCCCTGAGCATTGGCCCGATCTACGCGAGCGCTATGGCTGCGGCGGTTGGGTTTCGCTGGATCACTGCGCCCATTGCAAGGCGCGCATGATGATTGACGGAAAATTATTTCGCGAAATTGAATCCAATTGTTGGGACGCGGCGCGGCGTGTGGCAGAGTGCGACGCAAGTGGCGTGGATATGCAGGTTCTTTCCACGGTTCCAGTGATGTTTTCATACGGCGCCAAGGCCGCCAACGCGCACGACTTGTCGCAGTTGCTCAACGATCACTTCGCGGGCGTTGTGCGCGCAATGCCTGATCGATTCATCGCCCTTGCAACGGTGCCAATGCAAGATGCCACGCTTGCAGTGCGCGAACTTGAGCGCTGCGTGAAGCAACTTAGCTTTCCTGGCGTGCAAATTGGAACCAACGTAAATGGCGTGGATCTGGACAACGCAGCGTTCGCAGATTTTTTCGCCGCCGCCGAAGAACTTGGCGCGGCGATTTTTGTGCACCCGTGGGATGTGGTCGGCCGCGATGAAATCCCCCGCTTCTGGATGCCGTGGCTGGTTGGCATGCCGGCGGAAACTTCGCGCGCCATCTGCGCGCTGGCGTTTGGCGGCGTGCTTGATCGACACCCAAATTTAAAATTATGTTTCGCGCATGGTGGCGGAGCGTTTCCGTACACGCTTGGCCGCATTGAAAAAGGGTTTCAAGCGCGTCCAGATTTGTGCGCCATGCATTCGCAAACAAATCCGCGCGACCACGTGCGACGCTTGTACTTTGACAGCATCGTGCATGACTCAGAAGCGTTGCGTTATCTGGTGAACACCGTTGGCGCGGACCGCATTGCCATGGGTTCTGATTATCCATTTCCGCTGGGCGAGAATCCGCCGGGCGTTCTTATTCGCGACGCGGATTGGCTTTCACATGCGCAAAGGCACGCCATGTTGGCGGGCACGGCGATTGATTTTCTAGGTATTTCAAAGCGTTTTTCTCATCAATGACACACTCTCTTCCAACATCCATTCTTGAATTGTCTGCTTCGGACCTAAAGCCCACGCTTGAGTTTGCAAAGTGGTGCGACGCGCACGACCCACTCAGTCCTTTCCGCGACGAGTTTGAAATTCCGCGCGACCAAAACGGCGCGGCGCAGGCGTACTTTGTTGGCAACTCGCTTGGACTTATGCCCAAGGCGGCGCGCACGCGTGTGATGGAAGAACTGAACGATTGGGCCACCATGGGTGCCGAGGGTCATGTGCATGGAACTCGACCGTGGATTCGATATCACGAATTTTTCCGCGCTGGCCTTGCGGAACTTACTGGCGCGCAACCGCATGAAGTGGTGGCCATGAACACGCTCACGGCGAATTTGCATTTCTTAATGATGAGTTTCTATCAGCCAGCGGGCAAGCGCCGCAAGTTGCTTATGGAACGCGGCGCGTTTCCAAGCGATCGATTCGCCGTGCATTCATTGGTGCGCATGCTTGGTGGCGACCCAAATGCGGATGTGATTGAAGTGGCGCCACGCGATGGCGAAGAGTGCCTGCGCAACGATGACATTATTGAGGCGATCACGCGCGCCGGTGATGAACTTGCGCTTGTGATGCTTGGCGGCGTGCAGTATTACTCCGGACAAGTGCTTGATATGGCGCGAATCACTGCTGCGGCGCACGCTGCGGGCGCAAAGTGCGGCTGGGATTTGGCACACGCCATTGGCAATGTTCGATTATCGCTGCACGAATGGAACGCGGACTTCGCGTGTTGGTGTTCTTACAAATATCTCAACGGCGGTCCAGGCGCCGTGGCTGGTGCGTTCATTCATGAGCGTCACCACGTAAATCCGCCACCGCGACTTGAAGGTTGGTGGGGAACAAATCCTGCCACGCGATTTCAGATGGGACCAACATTTGACCCAGCCGAGGGCGCCGATGCGTGGCAAGTTTCCAATCCGCCAATTTTGTCGCTGGCTCCCCTGCTTGCAAGCTTTGATATTTTTCAACGCGCGGGCTTGGCGCGCATGAACGCCAAGAGCCGCGCCATGAGCGGCTTCATTGAATTATCGCTGCGCGCGCGCGACCCAAAACATTTTCGCATTCTCACGCCCACGGCTACAAGCGAGCGCGGCTGTCAACTTTCCATTCTGGTTGAGGGCGGTACCGCCACCGCGAAAAAATTATTCGACACGCTGCTTCCCAAAGGAATTGTGTGCGACTTCCGTCATCCAGGCGTTGTGCGCGCCGCGCCTGCGCCGCTGTACAACACATTCCAAGAATGCTGGCGGTTGATTGAGGCGCTTACGACGTAGCGGGCACCTTTTTCTTGGCGTTTTCCTGTGATTGTATTGCCAACGCGTCTTGCACTTTCTTGCGCAACGACTTCACGCTTGCGCCATTTTCGGCCGCCTCATCCAACCACTTCAGTTGTTCTTCGCGCGGTTGATTCACCTTCATCCCCCATTTCACAAGAGCAACGCGCGCATCCGTGTTGTTCTGATACTCCAAGAATATTTTGGCAATGTCGGTGGCTTCTTCGTTTTTTTCCGCCGCTAAACAACATGCGTAGCGTTGCGCGAAATCATTTAATAGACGCTGATTACGTTCCTTCTTGAACATGGCTTTAGTTTCCGCATCAAATTGATCACTGCCCTGATTCATTTTTGACGTGAGTTTGTCCATATCAACACTCGTCTGCGCCGCCGCAACAGGATCTTTTTCCAACAATCCCGCATCCGCCCATCGCTTATGTTCAACTAGTAGGTCAAACAATTTGTAATCCATAGTGGAAATCACAGCCGCGCTTTTCTTTTCGTCCTTCGCCTTGTCAAACCAAACAAGTATTCCATCCTTATCGCCAACAATTTCGCAAAGCGTGAACCAATCGAAAATTACATCTCGATTTTTTGAACCCGCATCCATTTTCTGACGAGCTACATCCCGCAATTTGGTAAACGCTGCTTTGGCGGGCTCGTATTGCTCAGCTAATTTCGTCATATCACTGGCTAAAAAAGACAAACGCACCGCCGAATAGGCTTCATTATACTCCAATATGTGTTCCCAAAGCCAAAGGAATTCATCTGTTGCCTGATCAAATTTTCTTGCACTTGCCAAAGACTTAGCCAACTGCATGCGGGCCTGCACATTTATTTTTGCGACAGGATCATTGCGATCACCAGCGTCGGCGATCACTTTGTCAATGGCGTGCTTGCCTTGCAATACTCCGTTAAGCCACTCAAGCAATTCATCCGCTGATTTATATCCAACAATACGGTCGTACTCTTTGCCATCTTTGAAGACGATGATCGTGGGCACGGCTTCTATCTTTAATGCGGAGGCCGTTTCCTTTTGCGCGTCCACATCAATTTGCGCGGCAATGGCGTGCTGCTTCATCCACGCCACCACCTTGTCATCCACCCACGTGGTCTTGTCCATTTTCTTGCACGGGCCACACCACGTGGCGGTGGCGTCCACAAGAAATAATTTTGTCTCGGTCTTGGCCTGAGCTTGAGCGGCTTCAAACGTGCTCTTGGAAAACATGTCGGGCGGATTCAGAGTTGCAGCGAAAATGCTTGCGGTAGCGACACATACAAATGCAAGCATGCATGCGGCGGATTGAATTCTATTTTTCATGAGTGGCTCCCGGTGAAAGATGAAATACTCCGTCAATCCCACAGATTGCAGAGATATGAATCCTATCCAATCTTCCATAAAAAAAACAACCCCTCCGGCGTGAAGCGCCAGAGGGGGAACAATCTTACAAATGCAATACCAAACTTAGTTCGTGTTCGTGCGCTTCG
>CAJACJ010000242.1 GCA_903938205.1 uncultured bacterium | reverse complement strand
TTTGCCTGCCGCACTCAAGTGCGTCTTGACAAGTTTGATTCCGCTGACATGTCCGCCATGCGCCACAACTTCCATCGGCATGCAGTTGAAGAAAAACTTGGCGCCATCATGTTTGGCGTGGGCGTATTCAAAGTCGTACGCGCTCATGTCGTCGGCGCCGCGGCGATACACCACGCTGACATGTTGCGCTCCCAAACGCATTGATTGTGTCGCGGCGTCAATGGCGGTGTTGCCACAACCAATCACAACTACGTGCTTGCCAATTGGAATTGTGTGCAGCGAATCACTGTGAAGGCGCTTAATAAATGTCAGCGCGTCGAGCACTTCCGGCAAGTCTTCGCCAGGAATTCCCAGATGGTTTCCAGCGCCCAAGCCAATCGCTACAAAAATAGCCTTGAAATCCCGCTCTAAATCGGCAATTTGTAGATCTTTGCCAATTGTCACGCCGCATTCAATCTTCACGCCCAAACTTTTTACAAGCTCAATTTCTTCCAAGCTGAAGGCGGGTGTCATTTTGTACAGCGCAATGCCGTAGGTGTTTAAACCACCAGGCAATTTTTCTTTTTCAAATATGGTCACGCTGTATCCAAGTTGCGCCAACTCCGCCGCGCAGCCAAGGCCAGCGGGGCCCGAGCCAATCACGGCAACGGCAATTCCATTTTTTGTGGCGGGCGGTTTCAGTACGGAAATTTTTCGCTCGCTCACAAAGTCTGTCGCAAAGCGTTGCAAGCGACCAATTTCAATCGGCTTCTCGTCGCGGTCGTGCAACACGCACGCGCCTTCGCATAACACTTTGGTGGGGCACACGCGCGCGCATGATGCTCCCAGAATGTTGGCGGTCAGAATTGTGCGCGCCGCGCCCACTTCATTATGCGTCGCGATCTTCTTAATAAAGCCAGGCACATCAATTCCGGTTGGACACGCCGCAATGCAGGGCGCGTCAAAGCAGTACAAGCATCGGTCGGCTTCAACAACTGCCTCTTGGGGGCGCAGCGGTAAATGCAGATCCGCCATGTTGCGGGCAATTGTTTCGGATGGAAGCAGGGGCTTGAAAGTCATATTGAGCGTGACCGAGAGTATCGGCGATTTGCCTCTAATTGCAAGTAATTTGTTCACGTGTGCGGTACGGGCACGCGCAACATTTTCGCTTGCAATCGCAAGTCTAGGCGTGAACAAACTCGACGAATTGGATGGTAGTTGTCACACTTGCTCGCATGTCAAACGCACTTCAAGCCAAACGCACCGTTGATGAACTGAAAGATTTGCGCGCGCTCACCAGCGACGCGGACGGAGCGCAGCGCGTGGCATTCACGCCCATGTGGAGCACCACTCGTTCTTGGTTCACTAAAAAACTAGCTCAGCTACCCGTAGAAACCCACGCCGACGCCGCTGGAAATTTGTGGAGCACATTGCGCGGCGAATCTTCCAAGGAACTTCTCATTGGCGGCCACATGGATTCCGTTCCCAACGGCGGTTGGCTTGACGGCTGCTTAAATGTGCTTGCGGGGCTGGAAATTCTTCGGCGTATTAACACGCAGTTCAATGGTAAGCCGCCCATCACTATTCGCCTGGTGGATTGGGCCGACGAAGAGGGCGCGCGCTTTGGAAAAAGTTTGTTTGGTTCCGCTGCATGCGCTGGCTCGCTTGACATGAATGAGGCGCGCGTGCTCACCGACAAAGATGGAATCACACTTTCAGCGGCGTTGAAAAATGTCGGTATTGATTTTGAGCGCGTGAAAGAAAGTCACGGCGAGCTTAAAAACGCCGCCGCATACATGGAGCTTCACATTGAGCAAGGACCTGTTTTGCTCGACAAAAACCTTGCTCTTGGCACGGTACTTGGAACGTACGGGGTTGAGCGCCACGCCATTACTTTTCACGGACAAGCCGCGCACTCAGGTAGCACGCCCATGAATCGCCGGCGCGACGCGTTTCTTGCCGCCTCTCGCATGGCGCCAGAAATGTATTCCATTACGGATCAATGTGGCGGCGTGTGCACCATTGGTTCATGCACCACCAAGCCAAATATTGTCACCAGCGTGGTGGAAGATTGCCGCATCACTCTTGATCAGCGTCACCTTGATCCCGCGGCGCTGGCCAACATGTTGCGCGCCGCGCGCGAGGCCAGTGAAAAGTTTGCGCGCGAAGGAAATGTATCCGTGCATTGGGATCGCTTGTGGGAGATCGAGCCCATTCCGTTTCATCCGCAACTTATGGATCTGTGCGACGCGGCCATTCTAGAAACAACGGGCACGCAATTTCGTTTGCCGTCTGGACCACTGCACGACGCGGCGTCCATGGCGCAAATTGGTATTCCAACCATCATGATGTTTGTGCAAAGTCTCCATGGCATTAGCCACAACAAAATTGAAGACACTCTTGAAGAACACATCCAAGCTTCCGTGGTCGCCTTCGATGCGCTCGCGGATAAAATCATGAAATGGATCGTCGCGGCCAAGTAATTCATGGATTTGCGCCAAAAAGTGGGTTCAAAATAAATTTTTTACAAGAAGCCATCGTAATTCAAGCGGATTTCATGTAGTATTGGCGATCCAACGAGGGGCGAATTTCATCGCTCTCAACAAAAACATCTCGTGGACAAGCCAATTCGGCTTGAAATTCGAAAGGCACCTTTGTCTCTATTTTCAACACTCGGTTTAGACGATTCGACACTTCGCATGCTTACTGAGGAGGGTTACACCACGCCCACCGAAATTCAGGCTCAAGCAATTCCACCGGCCCTTGCGGGCAAGGATGTTCTGGGCATTGCCCAGACTGGTACTGGCAAAACGGCGGCGTTCGCGCTTCCAATTATTCAGAAATTACAAAATGAAAAGTTGACCAAGAAAATGTTCGAGCCACGCGCGCTCATTCTTTCTCCAACTCGTGAACTCGCTGCGCAGATCGCCGAAAGTTTCGCCACCTATGGTCGCGGCACCGGCCTGCGTCACACGGTTATTTTTGGTGGAGTCAGTCAGTATCACCAAGAGCGCGCGCTTGAGCGTGGCGTTGACATTCTTGTGGCCACGCCTGGTCGCTTGATTGACTTAATCGATCAAGGAATTATTTCTCTCGCGCACATTCACACATTTGTGCTTGATGAAGCTGACCGCATGCTTGACATGGGTTTCATTGATCCCATTCGCGACATCGCCAAAATGCTCTCGCCTAAGCGGCAAACACTGCTGTTTTCAGCCACCATGCCGCCAGCCATCGCTGGTCTTGCTGGTTCATTGCTCAACAATCCTGTGCGCGTTGCGGTGCACACCGTGGCCAGCGCCGCGCCAAAGATTGAGCAACTTCTGTATCAAGTTTCGCGTGATCGCAAGTTCGCGCTGCTTGGCCACATTCTGCAGAACCCAGAGGTCAAGCGCGTTTTGGTGTTCATGAAGACCAAGCACAATTCAGATAAGGTCACCAAGCGCCTGCGCTCATGTGGCGAAAAGGCTGACACCATTCACGGCAACAAGGCGCAGAGTCAACGCACCAAAGCGCTTGATGGTTTCCGTTCTGGTCGCACGCGTATTCTTGTTGCAACGGATGTCGCCGCGCGTGGTCTTGACGTGGACGCCATCACGCATGTCATTAATTACGATTTGCCAATTGACGCCGAGGCCTATGTGCATCGCATCGGCCGCACTGGCCGCGCGGGCGCAACTGGAATTGCAATCGCGTTCTGCGACGATTCCGAGCGCAATCTTTTGCGCAATGTTGAGCGTCTTATTCGCAAGCCTATTCCCCGTGGCAAAATGCCCGCGGAATTGCCTGAAATGAAGCCAGTTGCTGGCGCCGTGGTGGAGGATTCAGATGACGGCGAGCGTGGCGGCCGCAGAAGTCGCGAAGGTCGCGGTCGTGGTGATCGTGGCGCAACGCGCGATGGTGGTCGTCAACGAAATCGTGGCACTCGCCGCGATGGCGCGGACCGCGGTGGCGATCGTCGCCCGCGTGATGAAAGTGCTGGTCGCATTGGTGGCGGCGATGGCCGTGTTTCTACTTCGCAGCCGCGCGATGCGGCGGGCGATGGTGTTGAGCGACCAAAGCGTGAGCGTGCTCCTGTTATTCGTGAGCCGGCGTTTCCTTCGGATCGACAAGATCAACCAGATGATGTGAGCGTGCGCAAGGAATATCCACGCAGCGCGTCAACCGGTCCTCGCACTCCGCGAGTTGTTGCCGATGCTGGCGCTGGTGATTCCGACGGCGCCGCTGCAAAGCCGCAAGGCAAGAAATCATTCGCCGAGCGCGCGTTTGAAAAGAAAGCCTCGGGCAAAAAGCCGTTTGAGAAAAAAACGTTCGGCGAGAAAAAAGATTACGGCAAGAAAACATATTCGCCGCGCACTCCTCATCCACTTTCCGCACGCGTTGAAGGCGAGGCGGGTGGCGGTGATGCTGGTGGTAATGATGGCGGTGGTGAAGCCGTAGACCATTTTGGCGACAACGACGGCGCGAATGTGGCCCGTGGCGCAGGCGCTTCAGAAGGCGCGCGCGATGGCGGTCATGTCGGCTTTGGTAAGCGCGGTGGCTTTAAAGAAGCCAAACCACGCGGTTTTTCCGGTGCCCCAAGTGGCGGCGGCGCAGGCGGCGGATTTAGAAAGGGCGCGCCAAGTGGCGGCTCATCAAGCGGCGGTTCCGGCGGCGGCTATCGCGGCGGATCTTCTTCTGGCGGCGGTTCTGGCGGCGGTTTCCGAAAGGGCCCACCATCAGGCGGCGGATTTAGAAAGGGCGCGCCAAGCGGTGGCTCATCAGGCGGCGGTTCCGGTGGCGGCTATCGCGGCGGTTCATCTTCAGGTGGTGGCGATGGCGCAGGCGCAGGATCACGCGGCGGTTCAGGTGGTGGCTATCGCGGCGGATCATCTTCTGGCGGCGGCGCCGGTGGCGGATCAGGCGGCGGCTATCGCGGTGGATCATCTTCCGGCGGCGGCGCTGGTGGCGGATCACGCGGCGGCTCCGGCGGCGGATTTAAAAGTGGTGGCGGTTTCAAAGGCGGCGGCTTCAAAAAAGGCGGCTTCAAAAAAGCTGGCTTTAAAAAGGCCGGCGGCTTTCAAAGCGGTCCACGATAATTTATAAATCTGTCGAAGCAATCAACAGCAGTGGTCGGCGCATGCAACTATGCAAACGCATTTTGTTGGCAAACTGCTTATTTGAACACGCCAAAGTAGTCCTGCTCGTTCCATAGATGATTTGTTTTTGGCGCGACCGATCGCTGCAAATGCAACTGATCGGCGTGTGACACATTGACTGCGCCCGTTGAAGCATTCATGCCTCTGTCGTTTGCGCATGATTTGGCGACATTCCATTGATTTGAATTTCCACAGTTGTAATTCGCTTCAGAATGGTCCGTGATACAGGGCGTCTTTGCTGGAGCACCC
>CAJACJ010000241.1 GCA_903938205.1 uncultured bacterium | reverse complement strand
GATGGAATTCAAAGAACGCTTTTTCTTGGAAGCCCTCGGCGGCACCATCCGCCATTGCTTTCATCATCATCGGCGCGCCGCGGCCACGATTGTTGTTGCTTTGAGCCCGTTGCACATCGCCCGCGATCAATTTCAATTGCGCGTTCTCGTAACTGCGGCCCGACACGTTCAGCATGGAAACCCACGCGGTCATGTCTGCCTTGGTGTCGGTGGGGTCAAGGATTAAGTTGTAATCAGCGCGCCAAGTGATGCCGGAAGTTTGGTAGCTGGTTCGCACTTGGTGTGCGCCAGACTTTGCGGAGATGACGTCCCACAATAAAGTTGGACGTGTGCGCAATCCGCCTGGCAGCGCGCCAAGGGTCAATGCTGTGTTTGATTGATTCACAATTTGCACACCGCCATCGGCGCCTTGCACAACAAGTTGTCCGTTGCGTGCCGCAAGAAGCGTTCCATCCACGCGCATAGGCGCGGTGTTCATGTCCACCATGGCGGAAATCTTTTGATCGACATATTTTTCCAGCAGTTTTTGCGGGCTTACAAGATCAAATTCAAAACGTTGATTGGTGACCACTGTGGATGGATCGGTCAAGTCTTCAAAGGCCACGGTGGTTGGATCAATGAAGGCTGCCACGTCCGTGAATGCCAGTGAGCCGGCGCCTTGCGGCATTTCCACGCCGCGAATCTCGCGGATCACGCCAAAGCCGGGCACTTGATACGCGGCGGTTGGATCGTTGCCTTGGCGTTGCTGGGCGATCCACGTTTGCGGATCAAAGCTAGCCGCGTCGGCACTTGAATACACCGTTAGGCTGATACCGTTGACGGCGGTGGGTGAAGGAGTATTTGACGCGGGTGTTGCAACGGCAATGCTGGCCTCAGCGCAAAGACATGCGGCAATAATGAATTGGATCATTTGAAAAGTGTACCCATGTGCACCAGAGATTTTTATTTGTTGCACGGCATCAATTCAGCAACAAGTGCTTGACTTGCAAGAAATGATTTGTTGACATGAATAGTTGCCGCGATATTTGATACAACATCAATCGTGCAGCAAACAGATCCGCTTCTCTTTGACTTGATCATTATCGCCGTGAGCATTGTGAGCGGCTGTTTTGGGGCCATGCTTGGTCTGGGTGGCGGCGTGATTTTAATTCCGGTTTTGGTTTCGGTTCTAGGCATCGATGTAAAGAGCGCCATTGCCGCAAGTTTGGTGGCGGTGGTCACCACCAGTGGCGCGGCGGCGCTTATTCGCGGCCGTGATTCCATGAGCAATTATCGCGTGGGGGTAACGCTGGAGGTTGCCGCGGGTCTTGGCGCGATTGCGGGCGCCATGTTGGCCACCATTGCGCCAGCTGATGTGTTGACCATGTTGTTTGGAGTGAGTTTGTTGGCGACCGCGGCATTGTCTTGGCGCGGCGTGACCGACGCTGCGAAAGTGTTGCCGCAATCATGGTGGGGACGCGTGTTGCAACTGGATGGCATTGAGGAAACCAAAGATGGAATTCGCGTGTACCACGTGCAACGAGTGCCCGCGGGTTTGGGCGTGATGTCCATCGCGGGTTTGCTCAGCGGCATGCTGGGCATTGGCTCCGGCGCCTACAAGGTTTTAGCCATGGATAGTTGCATGCGTATGCCGTTTCGAGTGAGCACAATCACCAGTAATTTTATGATTGGCATTACCGCGGCTTCCGGAGTCATGGTGTATCTGCGAGACGGAATGGTGGACCCAACAATTGCCGGCCCTGTGCTGATTGGAATTGTTCCTGGCGCCATGTTTGGCTCGTGGCTAGTTCCAAAAATTCATGTGGCCACATTGAAGAAAATTTTCCTGGTTGTGATTTTGTTTGTTGGTCTTCAAATGATGCTCAAGGGCGGCAGGGCTTTATTGACATGACCAAAGAATTCCACAACTCGATTGATGAGGCCGAATATTTGCAATCTCGTCAATTACAGCTGTTTTTACGCCCAATTCAGCGTTGGTCACTGTGGACGATCGTCATTATTTCCATCACGTTGATTTGCATTGGTCAAGGGTTGGCGTGGTCGCGCGGTTTGTCGCACGAGAATATTCGCAGCGACGTTTTGAACTGGCATTCACTGTCGGATTTCATTCGCGCCATGAGCAGTGGAGATGCGGCGGCGTTGATGATGTTTGGAATTGTGTGCGGTATTTCCATGCCGTTTTTGCGCACGTTGATTGTTGGCGCCGGATTTGTGCTGCAACGCAATTGGCTTCATGTATGGATCGCGCTTGTTGTGATCGGCATCATGTTGCTGGGGTTGTGGCTGAAATAAAATAGATCGATTGCGCTTGCTGGTATTCAAGTGTCTGAATGCGCCCATCTTTCGCAGATAGGAGATTGCGCTTTCGTCAGTGCGCAATGGCGTCTGCGCGATGCTCACGTAGAACCGTCACCTTGATCTCGCCTGGAAAAGTCATCTCGGCTTCGACCTGCTTGGCAATTTCCTGAGCGATGACGAAGCAGCGCGCGTCGTCAGCTTGTTTGGCGTTCACAATCACGCGCACTTCACGCCCAGCTTGAATGGCGTATGCCTCTGACACACCTTGTTGCAATTTTGCAATGTGCTCAAGTTGCTCAAGGCGCTTGACGTAGTGCTCCATACTTTCACGCCGCGCGCCTGGACGCGCGCCACTGAGCGCGTCCGCCGTGGTCACGATGGGCGTGTACGGAGTGGTGGTTGGAATATCGTTGTGATGACCGCCGATTGCATTGAGAACGGCCTCGCTTTTTTCGTTGTGGCGCTTGGCGAAATCCATGCCAATTGCGGGATGTCCGCCCTCAATTTCGTGATCCATGGCTTTACCAATGTCATGCAAGAAACCAGCGCGCCGCGCCACGGTTCCATCAAGGCCAAGTTGATTCGCAATCAGTTGGCTCAGGAACGCAACCTCAATGGAGTGGCGCAAGACATTTTGTCCGTAGCTCGTTCGATAGTGAAGCCGACCCATCATTTCAATCATCTTCACATGCAGCCCAGGCACGCCCGCTTCCACAGCGGCGTCGTTGCCCGCTTTCATCATGCGCTCGTGAATATCGTGGCGCGATTGCTCGACCACTTCTTCAATGCGCGCCGGATGCACGCGGCCATCGGCCACAAGTCGCTGCAGCGCTTCAACAGCAACGGCTTGGCGCACGCGGTCAAAGCAACTAATGGCAATCACGCCAGGCGTGTC
>CAJACJ010000240.1 GCA_903938205.1 uncultured bacterium | reverse complement strand
GTCGGCCAAATTAAATTGCAGCGGGTCGCGCGTGTTCAATTCCACGCTGGCCGATGTGTCCACGCCACGCCATGCGGCGCTGCTGACCATGCCGTGGCTGACGGCTTCAAAAATCTGGCGCCACTTTCCAATCGGAATCACATAGGTGCGTTGCAGATGCATCTTGTGCACCAGCGCTTCAACAAAATTCGCAATGGCGTTGCGCGGAACGCGGCGCATTTCCTTCGGCAGCGACTTGATATCAACATGATCGTTGGCGGCGACATCAAGCACCACCACGCTGGGCGAGTCAGTCAATTCAAATCGCATTTCATTCGGAGCGTCCGTCACCTTGTTTACGCCAAGGCGGCGAAGCAGACTCCACGCTTCTTCAAATGTTACGAATTCCACAGTGGGTCTCGGTTGAAGGCCCTACGAGGGCTTGGCGAAATCCTACAGCACTTTTGCGCGACGAGTGCAAGCCAACTTGCTGTACCATTCGTGCCCCATGAAAACGGCTCTCTTTCTTTGCACCGGTAACACATGCCGTTCGCCAATGGCGGAGTCGATTGCCAGGTATGTCATTGATCAAGGCTCCATGAACGGCTTGTCCAAGGATATTTTTGTGGCCAGCGCGGGCTTGTCCGCGGGAGATGGCTTGCCCATTAGCCGTGAAACCAGGTCGTCGCTTGACAAACTTTCTCTTAAACATGACGGCCACAGCAAACGTGTCACCGCGGCCATGATTCGCAAAGCCGACGTGACGTTTGTCATGACCGAAAGTCACTTGCTTGCTGCGCAGCGTTTGGTGGATCACGACGAAAGTCAGGACCGCATTGTGCTGCTTGATCCAAAGGGCGACATTGAAGACCCGATTGGCAAAGGGCAGGCCGCCTACGATTCACTTTCCGTGCGTTTTATGAAAGTGATTCCAAAGCAACTTGTGGAATATTTAACATGATGGTCAGTCAATGAAATTCATCATGAAAATAAATTTTACGGCTCTCGCAACATGCGCCGCACAAGCGACAACGGTGTCGCAATGAAAGTGGTTCTGGGTTCTGATCATCGTGGCAATCAAGTTGCGCAGACACTCATGACACAACTTCGCAGCGATGGTCATGAAGTCAATTTGCTGGGAGATTGTGGTGGTCAGACATGCGATTACCCCGACGCCGCGTGGCAAGTAGCCAGCGCTGTTGCCAATGGCACTGCAGACCGTGGAATTTTAATTTGTGGAACCGGCATTGGCATGTGCATTGCCGCCAACAAAATCAAAGGAATTCGCGCCGCTATGGCGCAGGATGAACTCAGCGCGCAACTCAGCCGCACGCATAACGACGCCAATGTGTTGTGCCTGAGCGCGGATCTTTTGGGGCAGACGCTTATGAAGCGCATTGTGGATATTTGGTTTCGTACCGCTTTTGATGGTGGTCGTCATGAGCGTCGCCTAGCCAAAATCACGATGATTGAAAACGGCCACGATCCGTCGGCGCCCAAATAAGCTTGAGGAGCGCGGCGACACGCCGTCATTCCAAATTTGTGACAACGCAACAATTTCTCCATGCATGTGCGGTAACCCCCGCAACTACAAGGCGCATATTCAAAAGTTGTGGAAAATAAAATTGCGTCGCGCATGCGCGGCAACTGGCGTCACGACAACGGGCTTACTAAAAAGTTCCGGGCAAGGCGAAAAATTCTCCACGCATGGGCGTCAACCTGCGCAACTACAACGCGCTTGACCAACGCGTAAGCAACTCCACCAAAGTACGCACGCCCCAACCAGTTGGTCCAGCGGCGCACACATCTTGATTGCTTTCGGTGTTGGCCACACCCGCAATATCTAAGTGGCACCACGGCACGGATTCATCCACAAAGAAACTTAAGAACGCCGCGCCCTGAATGGGGTGCGCCGAGCGCTGCGGATTGCTGTTGATTAAATCAGCGTGTTGCCCGCGCATGAAATCGCGGTGTTCTTTCCACAACGGCAAGCGCCATACGGATTCACCCGTGGTGACAGCGGCGTCTTTCACGCGGCGACGCAGCGCGTCGTTCTCGCAAAATAATCCCGCGCAAAAATGTCCAAGCGCAACAACGACTCCGCCCGTGAGCGTGGCAAGATCAATGATCGCGGTCGGTTTCAAATCGCTGCATGCAAAACTCAGCGCGTCGGCCAGCACCAAGCGACCCTCGGCGTCTGTGTTGGTCACTTCAACCGTGACGCCGTTATGCATGGTGATGATGTCGTCGGGCCGGTAGCTGTCGCCGCCAACCATATTTTCCGCCGTGGGCAAAATGCCAGTCACGCGAATGGGCAACTTCAGCGCCGCGATGGCTTGCATGGCGCCAATCACCGCCATGCCGCCGCACTTGTCGTACTTCATTCCCTTCATGCCGTTGTTCACCTTCAGCGAATAGCCGCCGGTGTCATAGGTGATGGTCTTTCCAACCAGAACAATGTGTTCTGTTTTAACGCGCGGCGAAATTGTCCGCGGGCGATGTTCCAGCACAATCATGCAAGGTTTGGAAGCGCTGGCTTTGCCCACATTCACAATGCCGCCCATTCCAAGTTTTTGCGCCTCTTTAAAACCAATCACGCGCGTTCGCAAACCGCTGGCACGCCCAATTTTCTTGGCTTGTTGCGCCACCCAATCTGGGTTGCAAATGTTGGGCGGTGTGGCCGCCATTCTGCGCGCCTCATTCACGCTGGCGGCAATGGTGACGCCGCGTGTCAGACCCGCCAAGAATGTTTTGTCCAAGGAATGCACATCAAGTTGCGAAAGTTTGGCGGACTTCTTGGTGGCCTTGCCGTCGAAGTGGTCAAAGCGCCACGCGGCTAGCGCAATTCCTTCCGCAAGACTTTGGCCAAGGGAGTCAAGCGCGGTGGCGCGCTTGTCCACTTGCGCGGATGGTTCAATATCAATGGCCGTCACTTTCATTCGCGCCAACACTTTCACCAAACGCGCGCCGGCCACGCGCATGCTGTCCAATGAGAATTTTTTCTTGTCGCCCAGGCCAAGCGCCAATATATTTTTTCCAGCGGCAACCACTTCGCCGTT
>CAJACJ010000239.1 GCA_903938205.1 uncultured bacterium | reverse complement strand
GCGTCACAGACATTAAATTGAAATACATTTTGTCGCATAAAAATCAGCGTCGAGTTTTCAACGCAACGGCCGCCTCGATGACTTCTTTCACAAGCGTCGCGTCGTCAGGCAAATTATGTTTTCCATACGCATCGCGTGGAGGAATAATTCGGACACCAATAGTGTGCAGCTCGCGAAGCGCCTTGACCAAAATAGAATTGTGCATGGAGCCATGCATGGTTGGCGCAACCAAAACTTTTGCCCTGCCCTGCTCCATTCTTCCAATCGCCGCGGCAAGCGTGGCGCCGACCGCACCCTCCGCAATGCCATGCGCCATGCGTCCAATACTTGCCGCAGTGGCGGGCGCAACCAAATAGACATCAAAAGGCGCATCGTCACTGAGGTGCTCAGCACTGGCGGAAAGTTTGGTAATCACGGGGGCAGTTGTGCTCCACGCCAAAGCGTCCTGCGCCACATAACGCAAAGCTTCTTCCGTGCAAAATGCGGTCACGCTGGAGCCCTGACGGCGAAGCGCGCGCGCCAGAAATGGCGTCTTCATTGCGGCAATTCCGCCAGTCACAAGCAGCGCAACGCGCACCCCATCAAGCGCGTCGCCCTCGCGCGCAATTTCTCGGTCGCCTAGATCGCTTGGTGTTGGTGGTGGAAATTCAAATGCATCCATGCAAATCATTCTAACCACATGAGCGATTGCATCAGTGTCGTGGCTTACAAATTTTCAACCATCGCAAGGCAATGAGAGAAATGGGTTGAATCAATCGTCACACACAATTGCTTTCCTCATTCGCACGACGGTGAATAAAATATGCTTTTCTCGCTATCTTCACGCCATGTGTGGCGCGCATCAATCTCACGGCGGAGAAATGAATTCCAATGAAGCGTCGCCCGCATGGTGGCGCAATGATTTGTGGATTCCATTTGTCGCCGGCATTTTTTTAATTCTTGCCTGGTGCCTGCAGCGTGGTTGGATTGTGGCCGATCACAATGCATTTCTTCAGTGGTGCCTTCCGCGCGAATGGGTTGTCACAAATCATGCCGTTGCTCTTGCGTGCTTGGGTGTGGTGTATGTGGTGGCGGGCTGGAACGCGTTTCTTGTTGGACTGCGCTTGGCGTTCAAGGCTCGTCTTGATGTTGATTTTCTCATGGTGGTTGCTGCCTTTGCCGCGGCGTGGATTGGCGAGGGTATTGACGGCGGACTGTTGCTATTTCTGTTTTCGCTGGGAAACGCTCTGGAACACTACGCCATGGGCCAGTCGCGCAAGGCCATACGCGCTCTTGGAAAGCTGGCTCCTAAATTTGCAAAAGTAAAACGCGGTGCGCAAGAAATTGAAGTCGCCGTGGAGCAACTTGTTGTGGGCGATGTCGTGGTGGTGCGTCCTGGCGAGCGCTTGCCCGCTGACGGAATTATTTTGGCTGGCAGCGGAAGCATTGATCAAAGTCCAATCACTGGCGAAAGCGTGCCCGTTGAAAAAGACGTCAACGACGAAGTCTTCGCGGGAACTGTCAATGGCGATGGCAGTCTTGAAATTCGCGTATCGCGTCCAAGTTCACAATCCACCATGTCGCGCATGATTCTTTTGGTGGAGGATGCGCAGCAACAAAAAGGACAGACTCAACGCGCCGCGGAAGCATTCACGCGCGTCTATGTGCCTTGTGTCGTGGGTGGCACCATCATGGCGTTCATTGTTCCGCAATATTTTGGCTGGCTGACCTTTGATGAATCACTTTTGCGCGCCATTGCAATGCTTGTTGGCGCAAGTCCATGCGCGCTTGCCATTAGTACTCCGGCCGCAGTTCTATCTGGCGTGGCCCGCGCCGCGCGATCCGGCGTCTTGATAAAGGGCGGTCTGCATTTGGAAGGTCTGGCCATTCTTCGCGCCATTGCGCTTGATAAAACCGGCACGCTTACAAATGGTCGTCCGCAAATTGTCAGCATGTTCACCGCGGACGGCGTAAGCGAGCGGCAACTTTTGGAAACAGCAAGCGCTATTGAGCAACGAAGCGAGCACCCCATTGCGCGCGCGATTGTGCGCGCAGCGGAGGCGAAAGAAATTCGCGTTGCGGCGGCCGAGAATGTGACCGCCATTAAAGGCAAGGGCGTCACTGGCACAGTCAGCGGTCAAACCGTTGAAGTAGGTTCCGCGCGGCTTATGCGCGAGCGCGGCGCCGCACTCAGCGACGCAATGAACACCGCGTTGGCGCAACACGACGCCAGTGGCAACACCGTGGTGGTGTTGAGTTGCGGCGAAAAAGTTCTGGGCTTCATTGCGCTTGCAGATCGCCCGCGCGCCGAGGCCGCAGAAGCAATCCGTCTATTGCACGCGCTGAATATCCGACCTGTGATCATGCTCACAGGCGATCGCAAAGGCGTGGCGCAAGCCATTGCCAACGATATTGGCGTTGATGAAATCGAAGCGGAACTTTTGCCCGAAGACAAAATCAACCGCGTAAAAGCACTGCTTGAAAAATATCACGCCATTGGCATGGTGGGCGACGGCGTGAATGACGCGCCCGCGCTCGCCATGGCCACGGTTGGAATTGCAATGGGTCGCGGCGGCACGGATGTCGCGCTTGAAGCCGCGGACATTGCGCTTATGGCAGACGATTTGCAGCGCATTCCATTTGCGATTGGCTTGGCGCGTTTCGCACGCAAAGTGATTCGTCAAAATGTCGCGGTCAGCATGGGCATGGTTTTCATTCTGATTCCGCTGACTTTAAGCGGCTTAATTGGCACCACGCTTGCCGTGATCATGCACGAAGGAAGCACGGTTGCCGTGGTCATCAATGGCCTGCGCCTACTGGCGTTTCGTGAGCCTAAAAAATAAATCGCCTAGTACAAACTGATGGGCGTCTTTCATTCGCCGTTGATGCTTTGCCAAAACAAGCGCGCATGAATGACAAATTACTTTTCAGTACGTCGGGTTGTAAATCTTGCCGCGCACAAACGCGTCAATGTCACTAGGTCGGGCAACGCCGGCAAGACCCTGATCAAAAATTAAAGTTGCCACATCCACCGCTTCCTTAATCAATGTTGGATGAATTTCTGCAATAGGTGGATAGATCAAGCCAACATTTAAATCTTCCTCCGTGACTTGCGCCGCCAAACTTTCCGCGGCGCGCAAGAACATGGCGTCGGTCACGCGCTTGGCCTCCGTGGCGTACACGGCCAAACCAACCGCTGGATAAATGTAAACATTGTTTCCCTGCCCTGGCACAAAAAGTTTCCCTTGAAAGTGCAGCGGCGGAAATGGACTGCCCGCGGCAAAAATAGCGCGGCCTTGTGAATGCTCAATGGCGTCCTTGGCGGTGCACTCACTCTTGCTTGTGGGATTGGAATACGGAAATAAAATTGGCCGCGGATTTATTTTGGCCATGGCGGCGATGACGGCCGGAGTGAAGGCGTTTGCCATTGTGCTGACACCAATCAACGCTGTGGGCTTGACCATTTCAACTACCTGCAACAACTCTTTTGTGGGCGTGTTCGGGTGCGCATAACGTCGTTGTTGATCGCTTAAACCAGCGGATTCCGCGGTGACAAGGCCTTTGGAGTTCATCAAGAAGCATCGTTTCAACGCCTCCGCCTCCGACAACCCCTCGCGTGTCATTTGCAACACGCACAAATCAGCAATCCCAATCGCGGCGCTTCCGGCGCCATAAAACAGCACGCGTTGATCGCGCACTTTGTTTTTCATAATGCGGCACGCGCCAAACAATCCAGCAACCGCGACCGCCGCTGTGCCTTGAATGTCATCGTTGAAACAACACACGCGGTTGCGATGGCGCTCCAGCAATGGAATGGCGGTCTTGTTGGTGAAGTCCTCAAATTGAATGCAGCAATGTGGAAACACTTCCTGCACCGCGTCCACAAATTCATCCACGAATGACGTGTATTCATCGCCCGTGATTCTTCGCTGGCGCATGCCTGGATAGAGCGGGTCTTCTAGAAACGTTTCGTTGTTGGTTCCAACATCCAGCGTCACTGGCAGCGTGACATTGGGCGGCACGCCACCCAAGCCGGCGTACAGCGCCAACTTTCCAATGGGTATGCCCATGCCACACACTCCCTGATCACCTAAACCAAGAATGCGCTCGCCGTCGGTCACAACAATAAAGCGCACATCTTTTTCGGGCCAGTTGCGCAACACGTCTTTTATTTTTCCGCGTCGCTTCAAACTGACATACAAGCCCCGCGGCCTTCGCATGATGTGCCCAAATTGCTGACACGCTTCGCCCACTGTTGGCGTGTACACAATCGGCATCAACATTTCCGGCTCCGCGCGCAGCAACATGTAGAACAACCGCTCATTACGATCCGCCAACTCGCTTAAGTACACATACTTTTCCAACTGCGATGTGCAGTGGCCAAGTTGCGTGTTCACCCTTCGAATATGTGTCTCGCTGGTTTCAATACCATCGGGAAGCAACCCAATTAGGCCCAGTTTCTCACGCTCCGCCTCGGTAAATGCGGTGGCTTTATTCAGACGTGGATCAAGTAAAAGCGTGCGTCCTTGCATG
>CAJACJ010000238.1 GCA_903938205.1 uncultured bacterium | reverse complement strand
GCGCGCGCTTATTTTCGACAGCATCTATGACGACTACAAAGGCGTGGTGGTGTACTTCCGCGTGTTCGACGGATCCATCAAGACGGGCGACAAGATTCGCATGATGAGCACGGGCCGCACCTTCGCGGTTTCAGAACTTGGTCGCAACACGCCGTTCCCACAAAAGATGCAGCGCTTTGAACACTCGGAAGTGGGCTACCTCGCGGCCAGCATCAAGACGCTTGCCGACGTTCGAGTTGGCGACACGATCACGCTTGACTTGGATCCCGCCGACGAGCCCCTGCCTGGATATCAAGAGCCAAAGCAAATGGTGTTCTGTGATTTCTATCCATCCTCAAGCAATGAAGATGGAAGCAGCGGAAAGAAAGGCGAGTTTGAAGCGTTGCGCGAGGCCATTGAAAAATTGCATTTTAACGACGCCAGATTCACCTTTGAAGTCCAACATTCGGAGGCGCTTGGCTTTGGTTTTCGCTGCGGATTCCTTGGTCTTTTGCACATGGACATTGTGCAGGAACGACTTGAGCGTGAAGGCGGCGTTGAAGTTGTGCAGACCGCTCCCACCGTGACGTACATGGTTGTCATGCATGACGGCAGCAAAGTTGAAATCCATAATCCAGCTGATCTTCCTGACATGAGCCATGTCTTGGCGCTTGAGGAACCTATCGTCAAGATTGAAATTATTTGCCCCAATGAAAATATTGGCGACCTGATGAAGCTCAGTGACTCGCGCCGCGGCGTATTCAAGACGCAGCGCTTCCTCAGCGACACGCGTCAAATTCTTGACTACGAGTTACCGCTGGCCGAAATTATTTACGACTTCTACGACAAATTAAAAAGCATCACGCGCGGCTACGGAACCATGGACTACGAGATCATTGGTTTCCGCGCGGACGATTTGGTGAAAGTCAATGTGCTTGTCAACGGCGAGGTGGTCGAAGCGTTGAGCTTGATCACACACAAATCGACCGCGGAGCATCGCAGCCGAATCATTTTGGAAAAACTCAAAAAGCAAATCGATCGACATCAATTTGAGATTCCGCTTCAAGCCGCCATTGGTGGTCGCATCATCGCGCGCGAGTCCATCAAGGCGCTGCGTAAAAATGTGTTGGCCAAGTGCTACGGTGGAGACATCAGCCGTAAACGCAAACTGTTGGAAAAGCAGAAAAAGGGCAAAAAGCGCATGAAAACCATCGGAATGGTCAGCATTCCGCAAGAAGCTTTCATGGCCATTCTTGACCAAGGCGATTGAGCCCGCGCCTGTTCGATTTTAAAATCTGACTGAAACTCGTGAGCATTTTCACGCGCAATCTTCCCTTGCATATTGCTTGTGAACATCAGTCCCACGCTTTTACGCCTCTGCGTTAAACTGACCCAATGAAAAAAATTGAACGCATCGCGCTTTGTCTGACCATTCTCACAGTCGCATGGCTTCTGATTGGTCGTCCCTCGCCAGACACAACAGCCAATGCGCGCGCCGTGAACATGGCGGATCTTGGACCTGCGCAAAATATTTTGCTTGAAGGCAAAGATGGCGTGCTCACACTGCGCAACGAAGCGAATCATCTTGCATGGGGCGATCAACCAACCTCACGCGTCTGGAGTTGTGCGGCGGTGCATCTAGACAAAGTGCTGAAGAAATTACTCGCCAGCACCCGCTTCACGGACGAGCGAAGTCAATTTGAAGAGGCGGCAAAAAAACAGAGCGGTGATTTTGAGCGCCAAATGGAGGCGATCAAAGCCAAGTATGGCGAGATGGCAAAAGATAATCCGGATCTCGCCAAGGGCAAGGAAGAAATGCAAGCGCTCTATGGGCAGTATCAAAAATGGAATGAGGGAATCAGCGCGTCCCAAAGCAAACTCATGGCTGGACAAGTGGAGTCCGCCTATCGCGAATTGGTGACCGCGGTTGATGTGGTGGCGGACCGCCAAAAAATTGATGTTGTGTACAGATTTATTCCAGCCGCGGCGCCATTTGAGTCCGCACAACTTGGCGACGCCATGGTGCAAGTGCAAGCGCGCACATTCTTGCGCGCGCCAGAATCACTGGACATTACCGCCGATGTCATGAAGGAACTTGGCCTGAAGGATCAGTGATCGCGGCGACATGGGCGGCAACAGCTTGCTGAAATTTGCGCGCAATATTTTCCTTCACTGCTTCCATGGACGGGCACTGTTCACCCAAGCACGCATGCAAACTGGTCACGCCACGCTCAGCCAATCCGCACGGCACGATCAAATTGAACGCGGCAAGATCTGGATTGACATTCAGGGCAAGTCCGTGCATGCACACCCATCGACTCACGCGCACACCCATGGCGCATATTTTTAAATCGCGCGACTGATCCTTGGCGCGCACCCACACTCCTGTCGCCGCTGCATCGCGATGTGCGGCAACACCAAAGTCCGCCAACACTTGAATCACCGTTTCCTCTAGCAAGCGCATGTAGCCATGAATCCGCAAACCCATGCGCTCCAAATCAAGAATGGGATACACCACCAATTGACCCGGTCCATGCCAAGTGACATCACCACCGCGATCGGTTTCCACGCACTCAACACCCAGATCGGCGAGCCGCTGCGGTGACACCAAAACATTTTTCGAAGCGTCAGGACGTCGACTCACAGTGATGACTTGCGGATCATGTTCCACTAAAAGCAGCTGCATTTGCCCGTGATTTGCCCGCGCCGCCAGCACTTGCGCATGTGCTGCGCGTTGCAACTCAAGCGCCTGCGTGTAGGACATTTTTCCAAGATCTATAATTTGCAGCAATTGCATTGAATCTTCAGTTTACGCTGCCCGCGCCCGCGACTCTCAATACAATCCCACACATGTCCAAGGTACATCCTTCAGCAATTTTAACTGGCGATGTTCAAATTTCCAAAGGTGCGGAGATTGGTCCGTACTGTGTGCTTGATGGAACGATTGGTCCCATCACCATTGGCGCAGG